>JAAEQP010000974.1 GCA_024231375.1 bacterium
ATCGGGAGATTGGCGTTCCCGGGGACGTCCGGCAAGGTCGTCACCCGTTCCCTCCCCCTCGTGCGGCGGGCAAGCCCGGTGGGAGAGGGTCAACGATGGGTACGAAACCGGCCTCATCGCCCATGCCAACCACAATCGACTCGCCGAAGTCGGCGCGCCGGGGTCGGCGGTTCGGGACACTCCTTGTGGTCGTGAATGCGCCTGAACGTAGACTGGAGATGCCTCACGATGCACACGCCTCCCCCTACGGCCGCTCGCCCGCGGCCACACGCCGCGCGATGTCGTCGAGGACGGGGCCCACGTCGCCGATGGCGTCGACTACGTAGTGGGCGCCGGCTTGGCCCAGGCGCTGGTAGGCTTTGGCGCGGAGGGGTTCGATTGCAGCAGGGTCGAGTGCGGCGAACTCCGATTCGGTCAGGCCGACTTCGTTGCCGCGCAGGGCGACGCCGACGGACCACATCCCGGCGTTGAGACCTTCGTTGATGTCGGGGATGGTGTCGCCGATCTTCACGACGGCTTCCATGGGATAGAGCCCCAGGTTCTCGGCGTTCTTGAAGGCCATCCAGGGCGCGGGACGGCCCGCGGGCACGTCGGATACGCACATGGACGAATCAGGCACGTACCCCCGTTTGGCGCCTTCGGCGAGACAGATGTCGAGCATTTCGCGGTTGTAGCCGGTGGTGGTACCGATCTTGAACCCGTGTGCGCGGAAATCCTTCATGGCCTCGGTGCATCCGGGGATCAACTCACAGTAATTGGTCATCGTCTCGAGTTGCATGGGCACGAAATCCGCAAACAGGGCGTCCACATCGGCTTCGGTGGGATCGCTTCCCTTGGCCGCGTTCCACTTCGCGCACACCGAGTCCATCGCCATCATCTGTTGGATATGGGTGCGTTTGTGCGCGCCCATGGGTTCACGCGCTTCGGCAATGGTCACTTCGACGCCGTGTTTCTTGAACAAGTCGATGAACACGATCGCGGGCGCGCAACACCCGTGGTCCATGGTGGTCCCGGCCCAATCGAGAATGACGCCTTTGAGGGGGCCACGGTATGAACGGCGAAACAGGAAATCCATGGGTCAATGCTCCTTCAATAGGGGTTGCGCAACGTTGGGCGGCTAGATAGCCGGCGGCTTCGTGCCCAACTTCTTCCAGTCTTCTTTCGCGGGACCGTACACGCCCGGCACGCGCAGGCCGGCCTGGCGCATGAGCACGGTCATCTGCCCGCGATGGTGAATCTCGTGACGGTGAAGCGCGGCCAAGGTCATGCCACGCTTCCAGGTCTGGCCGTAGAGGTTGTCTTCCACCTGCAACGTCTCGTCGGTCCACGATTCCTTCAGAAACGCCGCGAGCGCCTGCGCGGCCTCGCGGTAGGCGGACGCAACGGCTTCGGCCGTCTCGGGCACGTCGGCCTCGGGATCGACACAACTCAACTCCACGCCGACATGCTCCATCATCTCCGGAATGGTCGTGACGATATGCCACGCGATTCGGCCGAGGGTGCGGTGGTCGTCTGCGACAGACTGATGCAGCGACTCGTCGGTCAGTGCTTCCATGACCTTGGCCGTACCGGCGGATTCCCGCTCCCAGTCCGCCAAGAATATCTCCACGCTCTTGTACATGCCGGTCTCCCTGCCGCGCCGTTTAGGGCCGGAATCCCATTTCCGCCGTCACGTCTCGGATCGCCGACAGCAACATACGCACATCGGATTCGAAGACGCGCCCGATGTTGCCGATCCGAAAACAGTCGGCGTCGCTCACCTTGCCGGGATAAATCACTTGGTCCCGCTCATTCAGCCGTTGGTAGAAGTCCTCGAAATCGAATTGGGGATCTTCAGGATATCGGAATGATGTAATAATGTAGCCCTGAGCGTCGGCCTCAAGGTATTCGGAGAACCCCATAGCCCGCATGCCCGCCACGAGCGTTTCGTAGTTGCGGCGGTACCGGGCGGCGCGTCCTTCCACGCCCCCCTCCTGGTCCAGTTCCCGCAACGCCTGCCGGAATGCCAGCAGCGCGTGGGTCGGCGGGGTGAACCGGAACTGCCCGTTGCCCTCGAGGCCGCGCCACTGGTCGAACACATCGAGGCTGAGGCTCCGGGCGAATCCTTCCGTGGCCAGCAATGCCTCGTGCCGCGCGAGGACAAACCCGAACCCGGGCACGCCTTCGATACATTTGTTGGCCGATGACACGAGAAAATCGATGCTGCACTCGGCGAGATCGGTCGGAACCGCGCCGAAACAGCTCATGGCGTCCACGAAATAGACCTTACTGGCCGCCCGAACCACCTCGCCGATCTCCTTCACGGGATTCATGATACCGGTGGTGGTCTCGCAGTGGACCACCGCCACGTTGGTGACAGCGGCATCGTCGGCAAGCGCCTGTTTCACCTGTTCCGCGGTGGGCGCGGTATGCTCGGGCACGCTGATCACAGTGTGGTCGATCTTGGCGACCGAACAGATCTTCGCCATGCGCTTGCCGTAGGCGCCGTTGGCTACGATAAGCACCTTGCCGTCCGGGGGCGTCGTAGACGTCAACACGGCTTCGACGGCGAACGTCCCGCTGCCCTGCATCAACACGGCCTCGTAGTCGCCCGTCGTGGCGCCGCCCAACGCCACCAACGTATCGCGGATCTCGCGCACAATGCCGATGAAAGCCGTGTCGCGTGAACCCAAATCGCTCAACATGGCCTGCTTCACGGTGCGGCTCGTCGTCAAGGGACCAGGCGTGAACAGGATCTTGTCTTTCCAACCGGGGACCGCGTCCTGAGCAGGCATATCGTCTCACCTCATGGAATAGCCCTTAACGTGGGAACGCTGGGAAGCATACCCGATTCCAGCTACTGTGCGCTACTCGAAATCGTGGCCAGGAAGGACCGGCTCAGCAAGCACTTGTCCAACGCGGCCGGAATGGGGCACAATCGGCGGAACTCTCGAACCAACCACTCAAGGAGTGTGCGCAATGTGGGGAACGTGTCTGCTGGTAACAGTGGCGGCCGGACTGAGCGGAGTCTCCGAAACGCCGCAATTCAACTCGGCGCTTCCCGTATGGCCCGAGGGCCGCGAGTTGGAAAAGAACGTGTCCGTCGGCTTCCGCGCTGTAGTGACGGCGCCCGAGAGCGGCCCGGTCACCTTGCGGTTGACGGCCTCGTGCATCTACCGCGTCTACGTCAACGGCGCCTTCGTGGCCCACGGTCCCGCACGCGCCGGGCACGGGTTCTACCGCGTCGACGAGTGGGACATCGCCCCCCTGCTGACCGACGGCCCCAACGTGGTCGCCATCGAAGTGGCTGGCTACAACGCCAATAGCTACTATCTCCTCGACCAGCCGTCGTTTCTTCAGGCGGAAGTGGTAGCCGGGAACCAAGTGATCGCGGCCACGGGCGATGCCGGATTCGAAACCGCCATCCTGAAGGAACGGGTGCAGAAGGTGCAGCGCTTCAGCTTCCAGCGCCCTTTCATTGAGGTGTACCGGCTCGCCCCTGGATTCGATGCGTGGCACACCGGCGCCGATGCCTTCGAGGCCACGCCATGCGCGACGTTCCCCGAAGTGCCGCTCCTTCCCCGGCGGGTGCCCTACACGCGATTCGCCAAACGGCCCGCGGGGTGGCATGTGGCGAGCGGGACCGCCAAGGCCGTACAAGCCAAGAAACCGTGGAAGGACCGGTCCCTCAGCCAGGTGGGACCGGACCTAGCCGGATTCCCGGAGAAGGAACTTGAGACGGTAGTGTCCACCGACCTCCAAGAAATCCGATCCACCATTACCGAGACCATCAACGCGCCCCTGGCGCCCGATGCCCGTCTGAATCTGCCTGCCAACGCGTTCCACATCGTCGACCTGGGCACGAACCTGTCGGGTTTCCTTGGCGCGACGGTGACGTGTACCGAACCGTGCCGCCTGTTCCTCATATTCGACGAGATGCTAGCGGGCGACGACGTGAACTTCCGCAGAATGGGATGCGTCCAATCCGTCACCTACGAACTGCAGTCGGGCACCTACCATCTGGAATCCTTCGAGCCCTACACCATGCGCTACATCAAAGCCTTAAACCTGGCAGGCGCGTGTACCATTGAGGGCGTGTACCTGCGCGAATACGCCAACCCCGATGTATGGGAAGCCCAGTTCGCATGCAGCGATCCGCGCTTGAACCGCCTCTTCGACGCCGGCCGCGAAACCTATGTCCAGAACGCCGTCGATGTGTTCATGGACTGTCCTTCCCGCGAACGGGCCGGCTGGTTGTGCGACAGTTTCTTCACGGCGCGAACGGCCGATTCTCTCAGCGGCAACACGCTGGTAGAGAAGAATTTCATCGAGAACTACCTGCTACCGCCGACGTTCAAGCATCTGCCGGACGGTATGCTGCCCATGTGCTACCCGTCCGACCATTACAACGGCAACTTCATCCCCAATTGGGCCATGTGGTTCGTGGTCGAGTTGGAGGAGTACGCAGCGCGCAGCGGCGATACGGAAATGGTCAAGGCCCTCGAACCCAAAGTGCTCAAGCTCTTCGAGTATTTCGAGGGATTCAGGAACGACGACGGATTGCTCCAGGACCTGGAGGCCTGGGTGTTTGTGGAATGGTCCGCGGCGAACAAGTTCGTCCAGGATGTGAATTATCCCACCAACATGCTCTATGCGGGCGCGCTGGAAGCCGCCGCGAACCTGTACGGCCGCGAAGAACTTCGCACCCAAGCCGACGCCGTCCGCAAGGCCGTATCGGCCCAATCCTACGACGGCGACTTCTTCGTGGACAACGCCGTGTCCAAGGACGGCAAACTCGAAGTCACCCGGAACCGCACCGAAGTGTGCCAGTACTTCGCTTTCTTCTTCGGCCTGGCGTCACCTGAGAGTCATCCCAAGTTGTGGCGCAGATTGCGCGACGACTTCGGCCCCGACCGCGGCGACACCGGCGCGTTCAAGGAAATTCACCCGGCCAATTCGTTCATTGGCAACATGCTCCGCTTCGAATTGCTCTCACAATACGACGAATGCGCCCAGATTCTCGATGAATCCGTCGACTACCTGCTCTACATGGCCGAACGGACCGGCACCCTCTGGGAGAACGTCCATTCCAACGCAAGCTGCAACCACGGGTTCGCGTCCCACATCTGCCACACCCTCTACCGCGACGTGGCCGGGTTGTACGAAGTCGACCCCGTCAACCATCACGTGACGCTACGCTTCACCGACCTGCCCCTCGACTGGTGTGAAGTGCGGCGTCCCTTACCCGACGGCGTCGCCGCCATCCGCTGGTGGAAACAGGACGGCGCAGTTCATTACACGCTGGATGTCCCGGCCGGGTACACGGTGGATGTGCAGAGTGCGGAAGGTGTGGGGCTGGTGCGGGAGCCCTGATGACGTAGCCGGTCGGTGTTTGTAGTGCGCCCTCTAGGGCGTTCTTGGTGGTCCGGGAGCTCTGATTTCAGGACCCTAGCATCTTCGGAAGCGCTTCAGTAGAAGGCGAAGGCCGATACCCAAGAGTCCGAACATCGTCAAACCCAGTCCGATGAGCGCCCACAGATGGTACTTGAACATTCCCGCCGCTTGTTCGGGCATCTGGACTGTTCCCGTGCCGGTCGACTCAAAGTCGTGCGCAGGCACGCCGCCGAGGTAGCTCAGCCCCGCCACAACACTGAGAGGTAGGCCGATGAATAGGGCCGCGCAGGCTAGGTTGTACCACAGAGGGACAGTCTCGTGCTGCGGCCCGGGCTGTGACATCTGTTTCTTGCCGATTTGTCCCACAAGTATCGTTCTCCCCGCAACAGATTGAGTGCTCAATGGTGCGTGCTCGCCCCGCCTCTGGCGGACCTCGACGCACCCTACCAAGAGCTTTGTTCTCCCCCGTCTTCCTTCTTCACCCCAACGCCACCGCCGCAAACGACACAATGCCCCCGGCAGGGTCGGGTGCATAGCCGTAGTGGAGTACCTCACCGGCTTTCGCTGTACCGTCGACGGACCGCAGCGCCGAATACACACAGTTGATTCCGCAGACGCGGCGCTCGTTGCCGTCCTTCATGACGGACCAGTACCAACCAGCGTGATCGCCCTTGGCGGCATACGCGAGGTCTTCCGTGTCGCGTTCGCGGACGCGCGCGACGATGGCGTCGTCAATGTCGAATTCGTCGCCGAACCGGTGTCCCACGTGGGCCAGGTCAGCGCCGGCGATGACAACGGCCTTTCCGCCGCTTTCCGACATGATTGAGCGGCAAACATCCAGGAAGGCGGTCACTCCCGGCAGGTCGGCCGGGCTTTCGTCGTCTTCATCGCAGAAAACGCCGCATAGGACGGGCACAATGCGGGTCTTGTCGCCGAACATGTGTGCCAGCATGACGGCCTGGAACTCCAGACTGTGCTCGGTACGGTGCGCCAGTTCCGCCTCGAAGGCGTCCCACGGGCAGGCCTCCGCCAAGCGGTTCACGAGGTCCACGTCGGTCGTCACGGTACCCAGGGGCGTGGCGAAGTCTTTGCGTGTGAGGACGAAGGGCGGCGCGGCGCCGGCATGGATCACGCCGAACACGATGGCCACCTCGGGCGCGGGACCCGCCGCCAACCGAGCGTAGGCGTGGGCGTAGCCGGGACCGCCCCGGTCGAAATCGATGTGCGGCGCAATGAGACACCGCACGGGACCCTCAGGCGCCTCTCCCCCACCGTCGGCTTCGGCAAGCAGGCCGTCAAGATAGTCGCGCAATTCGTCCGCGTTGTCGGGATAGGACTTGCCCGCCAGATGAGCCGGACGCGCCGGCGCGGAGGCGAAGGCCTCGGCGATGGCCCGAGCCTTGGCCTCGAAGGTGTCGTTCTGCAAATACGCGTGCTCGTCGAGAAACGCGACGACTTTGCGAATCTCCTCCTCGGAGATGACACGCCCCCCGGACTGGTTGATGAAGTGGTACTGAATGTCCAGCACATCGTTCACGCCATCGAGACAGGTCGCCACGAAGAACCCGACCGGGCTCAAGACGGCAGGGTCTTCGACGATCCCCTCCGGGTCGCGCAGACAGATGTACTGTTCGCCTTCGTGCTCAATCGGCGAAGCGTCCAAGGATCGAATGGCGGGCAGCGGCATGGCGACTCCGGCGTTGCGCGCACTACATCATGCGCTGGCCATGTACGTGTCGATAGCGCCGCGGACCGTCTTCAGGATCCACGCGCGTTTCGCGTCGTCCGTCTCAAGCAGCGTCATGCGGAACCCGTCGTGCTCGCACTGGAACCCGGTCAGGGGCACGACCACAATGCCGGCGGCGCCCATGAGGTAGTAGACGAAGCGTTTGTCAGGGGCGACGCCCTCGACGAGTTCCTCGATGCGGGCGCGGATGGCGGGTTCTTCGATATGCAGTTTCTGCTGGTTGTTCAGCACGCCGTCCTTGAACATGACGGTGAAGTAGAACGCGCCGCCGGGTTTGTTGGCGACGACGTGGGGGCAATCCTTGAAGGTGTCGTACGCCTCCTGGGCGCGTCCGTCGAACATCTGCTCGCGGCGGGACAAGTGGCCCACATAGCGCGAATCGCCCATAACACGCGGAACCGACAACTGGGGCAGCGTCGTGGACGACACTTCGAGCCGTTTCGCGGCAAGGAGACTTTCCACGTACGTTGCGAAGTTGCTGTCCTTGTCCTTGTTGAGCACTTCCAGCCAGCCACAGCGCGAACCCGGCCAGGGATACTCTTTGCTGATGCCGCGCATGGCCAGCCCGGGCACGTCGCCAATCCACTGGCTCAGGTGAAGACGGGGATTCCCGTTGTACACGATGTGGGCGTAAATCTCGTCGGCGATCATGAACAGCTTGTGCTTGCGCGCGATGTCGGCGATTTCCTCGACGAGTTCGCGCGGGTACACCGCCCCGGTCGGGTTGTCGGGCGATAGCAACAGAATGCCGGCGATGGAGTCGTTGTACTTCACCTTGTTGCGGATGTCGTCCACGTCCGGCAACCACCCGTTGTTCGGGTCCAACTCGTACGTCACATGACCGTACCCGCTGTGGGCCGCCTCGGCCGAAGAATGGGTGCTGTACGCCGGGGACGGTCCCAGCACGCGCGCTTCGCGGCGCAAGAACCCGTACACCTTGGCCACGGCATCGCCCAAACCGTTGAAAAACATGATGTCGTCGGTCGTAATCTTGACGCCGCCTTCGCGTTCATTGACCACCGAGGCCAGGAACTCACGGGTTTCGGGCACGCCCTGACTGTCGCAGTATCCCCAGGACACGGGCTCGTCGACAAGGTCACGCACGGTTTCCCGAATCCAGTCGGGGACGGCCTCACCCTTCTCGATGGGGTCGCCGATGTTCTCCCATACGATTTCCTTGCCAAAAGCCCGGATTTCACGCGCGACAGCGACAATCTCGCGAATTTCGTAGCTGAGACTGCCCGCGCCAACGTGTACGATGTTTCTTCTCATAGCGACCTCTGAATCCGTTAATCTCTGGCGGGGGCTCAGGGTTCCCCGTGAGCGTTCCGTGCCGGTACCAATGACAAAGGAATAGTCTATTGATTCGCGCGTGCAGGATCAATGGTGGAACGCCATCCACCTCGCGATTTGCACTCATGCGCATTCGTGCCCACAAGGGGTGTCGAAGAACCGGCCGTCCACACCGCGTACGAGGCCGATTGGGCCCTCTTACACCCTCGCCCAGCGGGAGAGGGGTGGGGTGAGGGGTCTTGGGAAAACCAGGGACCGTACCAAGAGAGCGAAGCGAGACGGGACTGTCCCAGGCATCTTGCGCGCCTTCGCCGCATGTGCAGGCGCCGTCAGCCCCCTAGAGGTACCCCAACGCCTCCAGACGCGCTTTCTCCGCGTCGGACACCTCATCTTCCACGCGCTCTTCCGCCTCGTAGATCACGGGCCATGGCGACGGCTTCAACAGCACACGGCCCTTGAGGCGCCTCACGCGCACGTTCCGAATCCGCATCTCCCCGGCGCTCGATAGGACGAACCGTACGGTGCAGTCGCCTCCCGTGTTCCAGAAAGCCTTCTGGAACGGGGCCCAATCAGGCCGGTGTTTGATGAACTCGAACGAGAATACCGGCTGATCCTCCCCCTCCCGCACAATCTCAAGAAGCGCGTCACCCGCCACGAGCCTGTAGTCGAATTCGATGCACAGGTCACCTTTCATGCCCCGTGACGGAACGGCCAACGCCGCCGACCGGGCCGGAATGGCAAACCCCATGGAGTCTTCATTCCCCTGAAGAATGGCGGGGGCTCCTCCTTCGAGGTCCCACACGATCTTGCCCGTGCCGTCTCTCGGACACAGGTCGGGCCCAAACGTAAACGCCGCGGGATCCAACTGGAGCCGGGACCGCTCGAACGCATCAAGCCGCGGATACAGTTCCCGCATCCGCGCGTTCATGCGGTCGGCGATCTCCGGCTGCGCCGACGCCACGTTCTCCAAGCACCCGGGGTCCTCGGCCAAGTCGTGCAGACGCTCGTCCGTCAACAGAAGACCCCACGGCTGCAGGAGATGCTTCCGGGCGTTGAGGTAATAGAGATATCCGTCTTCGATCACCGACACATGCGGACCGAACCAATCCGCCGATTCGCAAACGACTGTATGGGGTTCCTGAGACTCACCCCGCAACGTGGGCAACAGACTCGTGCCCACCAGCCCCTCCGGGGGCTCGATTCCGTACAGTTCGCACAGGGTCGGATACAGGTCCAGTGTGCTCACCTGGTCTTCATGAACGGCACTGTCCCATCCCGCATACGACACAATGAGCGGCACGCGCACCTCGTCCGTGAGCCCCAGCTTTCCGTGCGCGTAGAATCCATGCTCGAAGAACTGCTCGCCATGGTCCGCCGTGAACACCAGGAGATCCCGTGCGGGATCGTAGCGAAGCGCCTCAAGAAGCCTTGGGTAGAGCGCGTCCGAAGACCGGATCGTCCCGTCATACAGCGACATGAGAAACGAAATGTCCGCGTCTTGAACGTCGTGCTTCTCGGAGTAGTAGGGTTGATTCCCAATGACCAGCTTGTCGTCCGTATCGTGGATGAACCCTTCGCGCACGACCGATCGCGTGTACCCCTTCTCCATGAACTGCCGGTCGTAAGGATACGGCGGACGGTAAGGATAATGCGCGTCCACGGCATGCACATAGTGAAACTCGGGACCGCCCGACGGCTCGTACTCGGCCTCGACCAACGCGGCCATCTCGCCCAGAAGCGCCTCCACCGTGCCATGAGGAACAAGGGTTCGGATCTTCTCCACGCCCTGACCGAATCCGTACCGCTCGCTCAGAAAACCGTTGGCACTCCAGACATACGACCGAAACCCCGCACGCCCCAGTGCTTCGGGCAACGTCTCAACCATTTCCGGAATGCGCTTGAAGTCGCGCCACGTGTCGGCGAGTTGCGTGGTGTACCGTCCCGTGAACAGCATGGCCGACGACGGCAGAGTCGTGTTGGAGGGGCTAAACGCCCAGCCGAACTGATGGGACTTCGCCGCCAAGGCGTCGATCCACGGCGACGTGTCGCGCCCGTACCCGTAGCATCCCAAGTGATCCGCCCGCAACGAGTCCATCGCCACGACCAGCACCCGTTCAGGCCGCTTCTCCGCGGCCGCGCCCGCGCGAGAGGACACAAGCCCCGCCGTGCCGGCCATCGTGGCGGCCGCCACCGTGGCGCCCGATGCCTGCAAGAATTCCCGCCTGGTCGTCCGGCCCATTACCGTCCTCCGCATCCGATGCCGACGAAGCAGCACTTTCGACACAACGCTCGCACCGGCACAATCCCCTCAGCTTGGGGGTCCGGTCGAGTCATACTAGCAGGTGATTACGCCAAATCCAACGGAGGCCCGGCCCCGCCCATCACCGCGCGTTGCGCATGTGTCGCAGACCGTTCCACACGTCGCCCACGCGGACCACACGCACGAGAACGACGAGTCCCGCAAACAGCCCCACACCGGCCACGCCCCATAGGATGGTGCCGCCGTACAACGCAAGACCGACGGCGGGCACGACGCACAGATGCGGCAAGATTGTCCGTCCCCACGATATGCGAAGCCCCTTCGCGGAGACGCACGCCGTCTGCGCGAGATTGGTGAACACCGCCACAACCAGCGCCGCGCATCCCGCGCCCACCATCCCCAGTTTGGGAATCAGCAGAATATTCAGACCCAGGCTCAACGCCGCCGAGACCACATTCACGGCGGTCACCAGCCGCGGCTTGCCGAGCGCGATAAGGCTCTGTCCCATGATGCCTGCTTGCAGAATATTGCAGGCGGCCGCCAGCAACAACGGCAGAGCCACAAGCCCCGCCACGTATCCGCTGCCGAAGAGCGCGGCGACCAGGGGTTCCCGAATACTCAAGCCGGCCAACGCGCCCAGGTAACACACAACGACGGTCGCCGTCGACGCCCGATCCATCAGCTTGGACGCACGGACGCGATCGCCCTGCGCCACAAGCGCCGACACGTTGGGGAGGTAGGGTACCAGTCCCGATTGGAGCACCCGCGCGCCGTACATGGCCAAGCGCTTTGCGCCGAACTCGAAGTACGCCGCCTGCACAGGCCCCAGGAGGACCGCAATCAACAACGTGTCGAGGCGTTGGAAGACAAAGTTGAGAATCGTGTTGAGGTACAGGGGCCAACTGAACGCCACGCAGCCGCCGAACTCGCCCACATCCCACCGCGGCCGTCGTCCGGCCGGCATGGCCGCGTATGCCCATACCGCCGCCGTGCCATGGGCCGCGAGAGCCACCAGGACGAGGGTTGTCAGTCCACCGCCCCCCCGCGTCAGAAGGATCCAGACCAGGGCAACGTTCACGGACGCGCCAAGCACAAGGGCGACGGATCGCGGAACGTACCGATTCCAGCCAGCCAGAACGGCCAACGCATTCTCGCGCGTGTTGCTCACAAAAGCGTAGACAGGCAAAGCCCACAGGATGGGGAACAGGCCGACCCATACCGCGTTGTCGCTGACGCGCCCAGGCGATCCCAGAAGGGTCCAGCCGCCCCAGATGACCAAGCCCACCACCAGGACCGCGGCGCTCTGGATTCCGAAGACCGCCCCGGTCAGACGTCCGCGGGACGTAGACGGCGCGGCGGCCACCAGTTTGGGAAGCGCATGCCACAGGCCCAGGTTCAGCAGGATGACGAGGAAATCCCCGCACAACACGAACGATGCATAGATGCCGGTGCGTTCCTCACCGAGGGCGCGGGTAAACAGCATGGCCGCACCCAGTTGCCCGGCCATGAACGCGACCATACCCACGGTGGACACAACCGCGCCGCGGATGACAAGACGCTTGGAGATCGAACCTCCGGCCTTCTCGTCAGCGCGGCTCCCGTGGTCCGTCACAACGGCCGGTCTCCAAGGGGACCCGCCGCCATGTGGCGGGCGAACAGCCGCATAGCCCGAAGCCCAAAGAAATGGGCCGGCGCAATCATGAACCCGAGAAGCGCCGCAGCCAACACGATCACCGACCGGAAGGGGCCCACCTTCCGCTCGGGCGGCACGGCCTCGGCCGCGATCTTCAGATCGGGAACATCCTGGGCTTCGCCAACCTGTGCCGCCATGAAGTTCTGCGACAACTGCAAGTATTGCTGCGTGAGCGCATCAACTTCGCGGCTCGCCTCATTCTGGAGCCGTTCCTGACTGGCGATCTTCCTCTGCAAGTCCGCAACCTGGGGTTCCAGGAGTGCAAGTTCCTGCTCGATGGCGGTCTTGCGTTGCTCCAACCCCTTCAGTTCCGCTCCCGTCACCACCTGGTCCGCGCGTAGCTGACGGTGAATCTCGTTCACTTCCTCACTGACCAACACGTCGGACGCATCAGGCTTCTCTCCGCCTTCGGCCATCACCCAGTAGGCTTCATCGGGCGGCGCCTTGCGGAGTGTGATCGTCTCCTTGATCCCCGTCAACTGCTCGCCCAGTTCGGCCAACCGACCGCTCGCATTGGCAATGTCGGCATTGGCTGTCGCGAGTTCCATCTGAAACATCACGTACTGGTCGTTGACAGCCTGCAATCGCTTGGTCCATACGGGAATGTCCATCTCGCTACGAAGCAGTTCCAGCGTTCGCTCGGCCTCTCCCAGCCCGGTGGCCATCTCCGTGCGCTGCTTCCCCAGGAACTCGAACAACCCCTCTTTGCCCTTGGACGCCAACTCCTCGGCACACGCCACGCCTAGGCGGGCCCATTCGTTGACAGCCGCCGATGCCACAGCCGGCGACACACTCGTGAACGACAATTCGATGACAGGTTGATACACCACGTCGCTCATCGTCTGCTTGAGGATCTGCGTGCGCACCCCCATGGCGTTCCGCACATCTTCCAGGAGAATCTCGTCGCCTGTCCGCCCCGTCTTCTCCAACTCAGCCCTCACACAATCGCGTAGCTTGCTCACGATCTCCCCGTTCATCAGGAGCTGGCTGTAGTCCTTCACGGACAGGGGTTTCACCATGAGGTAGCTGACGTTCGACGCGGGAGACTTGACGGATTCCTGCGTCAGCGGCGTCGGCGCCACCAGCAGCATGGCGGTAGCGCGATACTCGTTCTCCAATCCGAACCAACTGAAGGCAGCCGCCGCCACCGCGGCAACGAATCCCAACACCATGCTTCGTGCGATGAGCCGCACCAGCGTGCGCTGCTCGAATGTGATGGATCCGCTCGAAACCGGCCGTTTCTCGTCAGACATGTGCCGTCGCTCCCCATGCGCGGCCCCGAAACCGCGCGAATTCCGCGCCTAACTCTCCCCGGACTTCTTCCCTCGGAAGATCAACTCGCCCCGCCCCACGTAGTCGTGGTCCAAGTCGCTGTAGCCCCGAGATTCCAGGGCCTCCTTCAGCGTCGCGTACGTGTAGTGTGTCACATGTTCGTCCGCGTACGCTCCCGGCACCACCTTCCCGTAGATCCATTCCAGCACGCACCATTCCCACCGGTCGTAGTCGGGAGTGCCGATCACCAGAACACCGCCCGGCTTCAGGATACGGGTGAGTTCGTCGATTAAGCGACCGTTCTCTTCCGGAATGTGCTCGATCACCTGGGAACAGATGACGCACTCGAACGCATCGTCCGCAAAAGGCAAACGCATCCCGTCCGCCCGCGCCAACAGTCGGTTGGTCTTGCGCATGAACGCCAGTTTGTCGTGCCGCATATCGACCGCCACCGCATGGGGAAGGTCCGCCAGAATGCGGCTGCTTCCGCCGAAGCATTAAACTCTGCTGAAGACTTTTCAAGGGCTGCCAAGCTCTCAGATTCTATCTCGAGGGCCAGTGTTCCAAAGGTGGGCCCTATCCGGGATGTATAGATGCGGATAG
>JAAEQP010000975.1 GCA_024231375.1 bacterium
AAGCCCGAGAGACGGGTCTGAGTAGCCAGAAAGCCCTAAATCCGCCTTTACGGGTCCATTTCCAGCGCCCACTAAGGGTGATCGCCCGTCCCTACAAGCTGTCGCGCCGCTCAATAACGCTCCGAGCGAACGGAAACACCCCGCATCCACGCGAAAAGGGAAGGCTTCCGTCGCAGGTAACCCTCTCAACCGTCAGCTATCGGGGGGGGGTCGCGCTAGTGCGCCCCTGTGCCCCTGTCATCCTTTCATGGTGCGCCCAAGGCCCCGGATCGCCGAATTGCACTGCAAATAAAGGGTCTGGTAAGGTCATGGAGATGATCGTGAAACAACAACCAGGGGGAATGGTCCGATGACAAGGCTTACTCGGCGGGGATTCTTCAAGGGTGTAGTACTGGGCGCGGCCGGCATGGCGTTGCCGCGGTGCGCCACGGCGCAGGCCCCGCCCACCAGGCCGAACTTCGTGTTCATCCTCGTGGACGACATGGGCTGGCGCGACGCCGCCTGTTTCGGCAGCACCTTCTACGACACGCCCAACATCGACCGGCTCGCGGCCGACGGCATGCGGTTCACGGATGCCTACGCGGCGTGCCCGGTGTGCAGCCCTACCCGCGCAAGTATTGTCACAGGCAAATACCCCGCTCGTATGGCGACAACGGACTGGTTCGGCGCCCCGCAGCCGGACCGGGTGGGGAAGCACCGGACCAAAGACAAACCCCTCCTGCCCGCTCCCTACAATGAGCAGGTGGCCCTGGAAGAAGTGACCGTCGCCGAAGCGTTGGGCGAAGCGGGGTACGCGACGTTCTTTGCCGGGAAATGGCACATAGGCGGCGAAGGGTTCTTCCCTGAAGACCAGGGGTTCGACGTCAACAAAGGCGGTCACCACAAGGGCAGTCCGCCCGGCGGCTACTTCGCACCGTACAAGAACCCTAAGCTCGACAACGGACCCAACGGCGAGCATCTTCCCGCACGGTTGGCACGAGAAACCGTCACCTTCATCGAAGCGAATCGCGACCAACCGTTCCTCGCATACCTCTCGTTCTACTCGGTACACACGCCGCTCCAGGCGCGCGAAGACCTCAAGAAGAAGTACGCGAAGAAGGCCAAGTCAATCGACCCCGACCTTCCCCACTGGGGCGAGGAGGGCGACCGCAAGTGGCGTTTGGTGCAGGACCACGCCGTGTACGGTGGCATGGTCGAGGCCATGGACAGTGCCGTGGGGGACGTGATGAGCGCGCTCGACGACTTGGGGCTGAGCGACAACACGGTCGTCATGTTCATGTCCGACAACGGCGGCCTGAGCACGTCCGAAGGTCACCCGACTTCGAACCTGCCATTGCGCGCCGGCAAAGGTTGGTTGTACGAAGGCGGTATCCGCGAACCCATGATCATCAAGTGGCCTGGCGCGACGAAACCCGGGTCGGTATGCGATACGCCCGTCACCAGCACCGACTTCTACCCCACCATGCTCGACATGGCGGGATTGCCTGCGCGGCCCGAGCAACACATGGACGGTGTCAGTCTCAGGCCCGTCCTACAGGGTTCGAGCGCGCTGCCGGAACGCGCGATCTATTGGCACTACCCACACTACGGCAACCAGGGCGGCAGCCCCGGCGCAGCCGTCCGCCTCGGCGACTGGAAACTCATCGAGTTCTTTGAAGACGACCACGTGGAGTTGTACAACTTGCGCGACGACCTCGGCGAGCAGCGAGACTTGGCCGCTGCGAACCCGGACAAGGTCCGTAAGCTCCGCGCCATGCTCGACACGTGGCAGAAGGATGTGGGCGCGCGGTTCCCGTCGCCGAATCCCAACGCAACGAAGGCGAAGTAGCCGCAGCGTGAACCTGCGAGCGCTTCGCGCGTAGGAAGCGGGAGGGGCAGTTCGCCTCGCGGAGACTTCGAACCGTGACTCGCAGGAGAATCAGGTTGCTCGGCGCGATGGCGCTTGTGTTGAGCGTCAGCGTGGTGATTCACACTTGGCCGTTGTTCGGCCCTAACGCTGATCGCGACGCGGCGTGGGCGGCCTTCATTGAGTCCGCTGACGTAGGTCCCATAATTGCGCTGGGTGATCGCGCTGAGGTGTTCATTCCCGACTTGCTGAAGATGGTCAAAGGGGAGTACCGGTATCCGCCCCCGGCGAGAGGCTGGTTCGGATGCCGTCAGGCGCGACCCGCGGGTAGACGGCGAGAGGCAGTGGTTGCCCTCGGGTTCCTTCGTGAGCCCAAGGCTGTGGACCCTCTTGTCGCTTGGTTGCGTGAACTGTCACACGAGAGCCGCCAGCGCGGGGAATTGACAACGGCTATCATCGTTGCCTTGGATCGGTGCGGCGACAAGCGGGTGCTCCCGACGCTCCTCGCCTTCCAATGCAACTGCATGACCATGGAATCGGCCGCCCTCGGACCTGCCCTCAAGCGCATGGCGCCCGACGACCCAAACGTCGTCCTTGCGTCTCTTGCTGAACCGATGGGCAACGTGGTGTGGGGTGTGTGTGAGAATCTCTACACAATAACCGATAGCCCACTTCACAGTGACGAGCCAGGGGAACTGCCGACTGCAATCGCCCACAACGACGCCATCGTGGCGAAGCTGCTGGCTCTGCTGGACCATCCGGACGACTTTACGCGAACCGCTGTAGCCAGGGCATTGGGTCTCTTCAAGACGGAGGCCGCGACCGAGGCCGTCCTGGCCGCGGCCATCTGCGAAAACCCGCAACGATGCACGGGCGCGGTGCAGGGCCTTGTCAACGTGGGAGGGCCGCGCGCCATTGCGGCCTTGAGGACGGCGCTCACATCACCGGATGTTCCCATAGACAAATGGGGCTCGCGGGCGGACGCCGCGAGGGCCCTGGGTCGCTTGCACGCAACCGAAGCGGCGGGTGACATCATCATGTGGGGCCGAAAGACCGGCGACGTGGCAGCCATCGTCGCCTTGGCCGAGGTCGGCGGACCAGAAGCCGAGGCCTACCTGATCGAGGTGGCACTGGACCAAACCGCAGGCGACAATCGCTCTCTTGCGATGACGAGCCTTCTTCAAAGTGGTAGCGAGAAGGCCTACACAGTTGTCCAGGGCGTGGCGAATAGGCCGGATAACCCAATGTCGGAGGAGGCACAGAAAGCCATGGCCGCCATTTCAGACAGAAGCACCAATCTGAAGTCGGAAGCTCTGACGTCCATGAAGCAAGGGCACCTACCTCATGCACAGGCCATGCAGGCCATGTTCATGACCCAAGACGAGCATGTTCGGGAAGCATTGGTCAAGGCACTGCCCAGCATTGTCACCGCCTGGGCCGAGGACCGGTTGGGATTGCAGCAGACGTGGTTCCAAGCGCATCTACTGGAAGCGACAGACGACAAAGGATGCATTCTGCCATTGATTGAGCTGCTGGAGTCGCTGGGCTCCGATTGGTCGGGATGGATACGTTACAAGCCGCAACCGACCCGTCGTGAGTGCGAGCTAGTTCTTGACACGCTCTGGCGGCTCACGGGCCGGAACCTTGGCGCGGACACGGACCGCTGGCGGGAGTGGTGGGAGACGCAAGGGAAGTACATGGCTGCCGACTCCTGACGGACTCAAGACGCAAGACCAGCTACGCTTCGAGAGCCAGCTCGCGGGCGACTTCGAGCAACGCCACAATCTTCTCTTCCTGACGCAGAAAATTCATGGTGAACTGGATGTGGACCGGTTGGCACTCAGCGTAGCAACGGTAGAGGTCCTGAAGTTCGCGGGGGGAGTTGCTCTCGACTTCCCAGGACAAGATGCGCGCGGTGAAGGGCACGGGGCAATGTTCGCGCAGCAACTCCGGCGTTACGTACTGGTCGGCGGACGGGTCGAACACAGCAATATCGAGGTCGCGCAGGAAAGGCAGGTGGTCCTTCTGCAGAAGTTCGCTGTGCAGACGCCGGTGCGTGGCCTGGTTCGCGGTGTACACGCGCTCCCATGCAGGTACGACGTATTCGGCAAACAGCGGCGGCGCAAACATGCCCGCGAAGTCATCGCAGATGCCGTGTGGCCCCGGCCCCAGTTCCACCCCGGCATGCGCGTTCATGGCTCGTCCGTAGTTGATGCCGCTCTCGACGCAAAAGTCCAACAATCGGTGCGCGCGTTCGGGGTCCTCAAAGGGCAACGTCAAGAAGCGCGGCCCCATCAAGAGCACCGCGGTCGTGATGGGACCCTCCGGATGACCGCCTATGTTGGTGGATGCATCGGGACGACGCTTCACCAACTCGTCCACGAGCCGCAAGCGTTCAGCGCCGATGCCGCTGGCCACGTAGTCCTCCGGCTCCTTCAACGTGTCGATGTCGGCAGGGCCGTGAATGATAGGTTCGACGTTGGGCTCCGACCCTTCCGCAAAAGTCACAGGCGCCCCCAACGCCGACAGGTGGCAGTAGGAGAATCCACCGAGAGCAGGAGGCGGCGGGTCTACGCCCAACCGTTCCGCGATGGGTATCAGCGCGTCGGATGCGCAGCAAATGGCGTCGACGTCGTGATGAAGCGCATCCAACGGGACTCCGCCCGCCTCAGCACGAAGGGTATCCGACAAGCTGAATGCATACGGGCTGCGGTCCGGCATTGGCTCTCCCCCGTTCGACGACATATAACAGCGCGGATACTACATGCCAGGGGAAGACGATGTCGAGGCCCCTACCGAATTCCGCTTGCCGTTTCGAGAAAGCGACTCAGCAGCAACCGCGAGCGATACGCCGTCCTTCTTCAAGAACCTCGCGTAGTCCGCCATCGCGTCCGCATAGGGGAACCCCGCTGGTTCGGCTACAACGCTACCGCCGGCCGCCCGCAGTACGGGCGCGAGACGCACGTTCCACTCCTGCAGGGGAAGCACCACCGTGTACACCGTGTCTGGTTCCAATGTCGTCTTGAGCGTCCCGGCGTCTCCGGCCGTCACGGCGAAACCGTCGAACGCCGTCAGCCCCCACTTCCGCTGGACCAGTCCGGACAGATACGTCTCCACCTGGGCACCCGTCAGCTTGGTGCGCGCGACGGTTTGTCCCCGTCGTCCGCCTGTGCGAAACAGAGCGTTCACGTCGAGGTCCCCGACAGGGAGCGAATTCTTCAGAATCGTCGCCGAATGGCAGAATCCAATATCCGCCGTCCCCTTGCGCCTCAGCGCGGCCGCCGCGAGCCATCCAATAGCATTCCGCCCCATCGGCGCAGTAGTGGCGCCCACCACCTCGGTCGCATCCGGACAGATGGCCCGCTCCCGAGCGCGAAGTTGCGCCAACAACTCCGTGTCGCACGGCGTTGCATCGTGCGGCATGGCGACCAACTGGCCCGAAACGCGAAGCACTTCCTCGGTATCAAGGTCAATTTCCAGCTCGAGCCGGCCGACGTGCTCGGCGAAGTCTCCCGCCATTACGATCACGGCCCCCGTCTGCTCGACAATAATCGGCTTCCTCAGCAACTCGTGCGAATGTCCGCCAACAAACACGTCAACGTTGGGCGCGATGAGCGAGACCTTACGGCAATCCCGCGAACTCAAATGGCACACAACCACCGTCAGATGGACTTCGGCTTCGATCACTGCCACATACTCTGCGATGGCCTTGGCCGACTCCTCGACGCTGAGTGACCCCACGCTCCGCGGCTGGGTGATGCCCAGCACGCCCACCTTCACGCCGTCCACGTCGAACACCCGATACGGCTCAAACCAGGACGCTCCGTCCTCCTTGAAGAGATTGACACAAACCATCGCCGTATCGCCCGCGAACCCGGCGCACTCGGCCAACCGCTCCACGCCGAAAGCGTCCACGTCGTGATTGCCTGGAGCAAGGGCGTCGTAGCCAATGTGCCCCAGCGCTCTGTAGATGGATTCGCCCTTGTCGCGATACACGAACATGTCGCCCTTCCCCATCACATCGCCGCCATCCAGCACCAGGGTGTCGGCGCGTTCGGTTTTGACGGCACGGATGTACCCGGCCACGTAGGGGAGTCCGCCCGTGCCATCGTAGTCAGGCCGGGCGTGGTCATGGATGTCGTTGGTGTGGAGGATAGTAACCGTGTCGGTTTCGCCCCACGCAAATGCCGCCGAAAGTGCCAGGAGAATTATGGGAAGTCTTCTGATACGCATGCTTTCACCTTGTTGAAGTCCAGCGTGCGAGCTCCTTCGCCGCACAACTCCGAGATTCTATCATATGCTGTCTTCGCAACGATCTCCCCACAGCTAACGGGCGGGAGAATGCCTGCGCCCTCGTTCCTAGCCAGCCTCGTCCTAACTGACGCAACTCCCGCCACACAAGTGCTTAGAGCGCTCTAGGGGCGCGGCCAGAAAGTAGGCAAGCGTCCTAAGTACGTTTCTTTCGCCTCTGTAA
>JAAEQP010000976.1 GCA_024231375.1 bacterium
ATAATCGCAAGAGCGAGTGCATGTTGCATGAGGCGGAGTTCCTGAGCAGCCTGGCGCTCATCAACGGCGGAAAGTATGACCAAAAGGCGCTGTACGAAGCGTGGAAGACGGTCATGACGAACCAGTTCCATGACATCCTTCCGGGTTCGTCCATCACTGAGGTCTATGCACAGACGGCCATCGACTATGCCGAGGCGCAGGCCATCATTCGCGGCGCGTGCGAGAAGGCCGTCACGCACCTCGCTCGGAAGATCGACACCACCGGCGAAGGAACACCCGTCGTCGTGTTCAATTCCCTTTCCTGGGTGCGAGACGACATGGTGAAGGCCAGCGTGAAGCTGCCCAAAGGCCGGTTCAGCGTGCTGGACACTGCGGGGAATCCTGTCCCGTGTCAAAAGGTCGGAAAGGACACGGTCGTGTTCGAGGCGAATGGCGTACCGCCCCTCGGCTACGCCGTGTACCGCGTCGTGTCCGGCGCACAGGCCGTCGACGGCGGCACGCTGAAAGCGTCGGACAAGGGCATGGAGAACGACTCCCTGCGCATCAAGTTCGACAAGAACGGCTGCCTCAGTAGCGTGTTCGACAAAGCCGAGCGCCGCGAAGTCCTTCCGAAGGGCCAACGCGCCAACGTGCTGCAACTGTTCGATGACCGGCCCCGCGCCAACGATGCGTGGGACATCGACTTCAACTTCGAAGAGCACATGTGGGAGCCTGACGGGGTGGAGCGTATCGAGGTAATCGAATCCGGTCCGGTACGCGCCGTCGTGCGCATCGTGCGCAAGACGGAGAAGAGCACGATTTCGCAGGACGTCACTCTGTATGCCAACTCTCCGCGCATCGATTTCGTGACCACCGTGGACTGGTGGGAGAAACGCACACTACTGAAGGCGGCGTTCCCGGTCGATGTGCGGACTTCCCGCGCCACCTACGAAATCCAATTCGCCACCATCGAGCGCGCGACGCACAGCAACACGGACTTCGACCAGGCGCGGTTCGAAGTGCCGGCGCAGCGTTGGGCCGACCTTTCCGAAGGCGACTACGGCGTGAGTCTGTTGAACGACTGCAAGTACGGCTACGACGTCAAGGAGAACGTGCTGCGCCTGAGCCTGCTGCGCTCGCCGGTGGAGCCCGATGCGACGGCGGACGAAGGGCGTCGTGAGATGACCTATTCGCTGTATCCGCACGCCTGGGGTTGGCGGAACGGCACGGTGCAGCAGGCGGCCGAGTTGAACCATCCGATGCTGGCCGTCGCCGCGAAGAACAGTTCCGGTGAATTACCTGCTGTGTCGGCCTTCGCCGACGTGGATGCCGACAACGTCGTCATCGACACGGTGAAACGCCACGAAGACTCCAACGCGCTGATTGTCCGGCTCTACGAGGCCTTCGGCCAACGCGGCAATGCGACCGTAACCTTCGGCAGAGACGTCGAGAGCATCACGGAATGCGACCTGATGGAAGAGAACGACGTGCCGGTGAAGGTGAAAGGCAACAGCGTCACGCTCTACATGACGCCGTACGAGATCCGCACGCTGAAGGTGACCGTGAAATAGTCGGGGCGCCGGGGCTGCCGGCTCGGGGTCGTCCCCACCGCCGCTCGCCGACTAGTGCCTGTTGAGCGAGGCCATTTTTCTGATCACGGGGCCGAGTTCTTCGCGTGTCGGCGCCGCAAGGAGGGTTGTGCGGACGTCGCGGGCCTTGCCGTAGAGGGCGACCCGCTCTCCGTTTTCCAGCTCTGCCGCGACTTCCTCCCAGGGCCTCGGCAGCAGGTCTTCGTATCCCTCAGGAATGCGCTCCGGCGAGTCGAGGGAGAAGAGCATCACGAAGAGGTCGCCTGACTTGCGGTCGTGCGTGCCGTCAAAGACTTCGGCATAGGCTTTCGCACCATGACGGCGTCCGGTTCTGCTAAAGAGGGTCGAACCGGCCGAATCGCGGACGGTACTCCATGAGTCGCAGCAACAGTTGGCCGTAGTCCGTGCGGGCGTCTCCTGGTATACGCGCCAGTCCCCACGCATCGCGCACAAGTTCGCGGTCGGCGCGCAGTCTACTCAACACCCACCAGGCGATTGGGTTGAACCAATGCAAGCCCTGCAGACACAACCGTTTTCCCTACGCCCGTATCTGTACCAACAATAAAAATTCCTTTCTTCAT
>JAAEQP010000977.1 GCA_024231375.1 bacterium
CTCCCAAGCGTGGAAATTCGCTCCGCGGCGACCACCGGTAATACCGGCGCATTTCTTCCCTTCAAGGGTCACCCACGCGAGGTCCATTGGTAGCTCGTACTTGTAGGCATATTGCCGACCGTATTCTTCGAACGGCATGACCTGCGGACGGATATCCTTGAAGTGCTTTCTGCCATAGCGTTTCCACAGGTGCCGGTTGACGCGCGATGTAACCTTCTCGGGGCCTTCTTCGTGACCGATGAACAAGTCAAACCCGTAAGTCAACGGCCCCGCGGTGACGTTCTGCGCCATGGCCTGGTTATGCTTGTAGTAGACGTGCAGGTAAGGTTCCCACGTGCAAAACCCATACTGCATCCTGGTGCAACGCCATTCCGAGTGCGGATCTTCCGGGGTCGGGATCCCCGCCGAGCGAAGGTCGAGCGCGTGGCGAATGATGGGACGAGCCTGAGCTAGAAGATCTATGTCCGGGACGAGGGCCGCGTAGACTCCCTGGAACTGGACGATAGCTGCCGGTGACCTGAACACGTGGTCCGCGACCACATCGTCATACTCCCAGTGAAGGTTGGGAATCCATGCGAAGTCCAGCGGTTCGCATCCGCGCGAGGATCGGTCGTCCGGCGTGAAATAGACAGTGGTCATCAGCTTGCTGAGCTGGACCTCGCTTCCCGCGCCAACGGTATCTGTCACACGAACGCGTATAACGCCACCCGGCGCGATCGATATCCTTTGCTCGATATCGTGAAACCGCGGCTGGTCGTCGGCATCCGCCACGCCACCGCGAAGAACAAGCACGTTCCCGTCTAGACGCGCCTCGTCGTAGAATCCGAACGCATTGCGTGGCCAGTTGCCGTTGTTCCACTCGATGGTGGGATCCA
>JAAEQP010000978.1 GCA_024231375.1 bacterium
GGGCGTCCTGGAAGCCGACGCGGGCAAGACCTACAACACCGCCCTGCTCATCCGGCCCGATGGCACAGTCGCAGGCAAGTACCGCAAGACGCACTTCGCCCAAGGCTACAGCCATGGCGACAAGAAAGGCGATAACCCGCCCGGCTATCTGCGGGGCACGACCTATCCCGTCTTCGAGGTGCACGGCCGCAAGATGGGGATCATGATCTGCTACGACCGTCAGAAACCGGTGGTTGCGCAGCAACTCGTCGCCAACGGCGCCGAGTTCATCATCAACCCCGCCTTCGGCATGAAGGGCGACTGCAACCGCAAATTCCTCACCACCCGCAGCCAGGAAACCCACGTCCCCATCCTCTTCGTCCACCCCCACCAAACCGTCTACAGCAACAGAGACGGCGAAATCACACGCGACCTCCGACCCAAGAACGATGCCCCGAGAGCGGTCATCG
Organism: bacterium; assembly: GCA_024231375.1. Next base: position 450 of record JAAEQP010000978.1, read on the forward strand.
TCACCGTCGAAATCGCCGACCGGAGCTGACCGCAACAACAGGCATAAGCGCTTGCGTGGCCGCTACATCACATCTATACTCAAGTCACGCGAGAGTCGTACCATGCGGATATCGCCTAGGACTACGACGCGTTGTGCTTGTGCGGAGAGTTTCCCGTGGACGAAACACAGAATGGAACA
>JAAEQP010000979.1 GCA_024231375.1 bacterium
GACCGGCGCCCTCGCCGGTCCGTCCCCGCCCCATTCAGGGAATTCTGCAAAGACGACGGAACCATCGCGCGTTGGATCGAGACCCGTCAGTTCCGACGGCCGTCGAATTGCGACTCTTCAACATCGTAAGGCGTGAGGGCGTCGCGGGGAGCGAGGCCGCCCAAGGCGATGAGACTGCCGTCCACATCGTACACGGCAAACTGTTCGCGATGGTGGTCGCGGGCCTCACGGTAGACGCGGGGACCGAGTTCGAGGAGGAAAGCGCGCCGCTCATCGTCGCTGGACGCCCGCCATCGGATGGATTCGGACTCGGCCATCATGTATTCCCAAGGGCCTATGTCCGGCCCGTCTCCATATCCCATGGCGCACCTCCACCGAATCCAGGAAGCCATGCCTCTATGGGGAACAACACGGGAGGGCGGGGGATACTTCCCGTGTGACGAGGGGGCACGTCACCCCTCCGCGACGGAGACCCGGTTGCGTCCCGCGGCTTTGGCGGCATACAGGGCGCCGTCGGCGGCCGCAATGAGTTGCTCCACCGTCTCGCCGTGGATCGGCCGCTGGGCCACCCCCTGGCTGATGGTCACCGAGAAGGATTCCTCGCCGTGCTTGAACTCCTGTGCCGCGATGGACTCTCGCAACTGCTCGACAATCGGCATGGCCTGCTCGATGGTCGTGTCAGGGAAAAGCAGCACCGCCTCGTCTCCGCCGTAGAGGCCGGCCCGGTCGTGGGGGCGCAATACCTCGCGCATGGACACACCCATCTGACGGATGATGTCGCGACCTGCCAAATGACCGTAGGTATCGTTCACGCGCTTCAGACCATCCAGGTCGGTCATGACCACGGTGACCGGCAGTTCCGCGGGCCCGCCTTCCTCTTGCACCTGCCCGATGCGCTCCAACTCAGCCTTGAAATGGAGCATGAAGGTCTCCAGGGTGAGAAGGCCGGTGAGCTGGTCGTAGTGAATGCGGCGATGGACTTCCTTGTGGAACCGGGCGTCGGCCATGTCTTGGATGACGAATTTGAAGAGGACCTCGCCGAGAAGGATCTTGTCTCCGTTGCGTAGCGGCGTCGAGCCGACCATGGTGTAATTGACCTGAGTGCCGTTCGTGCTCCCGAGGTCGGCGATCTCGAAGGATCGCGCACCATCGGCCTCCAGGCACACGATTTTGGCGTGACGCCGCGACACGGACCGCGACGCGACGGGCAACGGCAAATCGGGCGACCGCCCCAGGATGAGTTCCGGTTCCGTGAGCTGGAATTCGCGGCCGATCTCCCATCCGGCGAGCACGATCAGGCTGGCGACCTGGTCCGCGCCGACCACGGCGCGGATCCGGCCGATGGCGCTCTCGTCGAGCCCCACCGTCGTCTGCAGATCCGGAGGATCGTGCTGTGGCGTGTCCATTCCGTTGCGGCCCTCGTGTATAGTGTGTAAAGGCTTATGATACCAGCGTCGCGCGGCGGTGGGCAATGCGGTCCATTCCGACGCACTGCAATCCACGGGGGCACGTCATGCAGTTCGTGAAAGTGGCACGGGTCGAAGACTTCGACGGACGCCGGTTCCTCAAGTTCAAGCTGCTGGCGCGCAACGTCGCCGTGTTCCGCGATTCGGACGGATCCTTCTTCGCCACTGAATTCAGTTGCAAGCACCAGAACTGGGATCTCACATCCGGACGGCTCGAAGGCGACGTCATCACCTGTGCCCGGCACCATTGGGCCTACAACATCCGCACGGGCGAATGCCTGAACCACGATTCGGCCCCCTTGCGGCGGTACGCGTGCAAGGTCGAAGGAGACGATGTGCACGTGTCGTTGACGCCTTTGACGGACGAGGCATAGGCGCGGCGCGAGACGAACGACACGGACCGGGAGACGACGATGGGTACCTATGAACTGAGCGGACGGACGTTGACATGTGACGATTCGTGGGACGTGATCGTGGTCGGGGGAGGTCCGGCAGGCGCGACCGCGGCTACAGCAGCCGCGCGCGAAGGCGCACGGACGTTGCTCATCGAGGCGGCCGGCGCATTGGGCGGCATGGGCACCCTGGGCCTGGTGCCCTGGTTCTGCGGATACCACGACCGAGAGCAAATCATTGCGAAAGGCTTGGCCGAACGCGTGCTCCACGAATCCCGCGACAACATGCCCCATCTTCGGAAGGCCCTCGACGAGAATCCTCTGGCGTCGCCCGCCATCGACCCCGAGTTACTCAAACGCATCTACGACGACATGGTGACCGAGGCCGGTGCCGAAGTGTTGTTCCATACCCAGCTCTGCGCAGTGGAGATGGCCGGCGACGGTGACGTGGGCGCTCTAGTGGTGGCGAACAAGTCCGGCCTCACCGCCTACAAGGCGCGCGTGTACATCGATTGCACCGGCGACGGCGATCTGGCCGTGTGGGCCGGGGCGCCCTTCGAGAAGGGCGACGACACCGGCGCCATGCAGCCGGGCACCCATTGCTTCATCATCACCAACGTCGACGAGTACGCATTGGAGACCGGACCTCGCGTGCATTTCTACGATCCCGACAGTCCCATCCACAAGGCGGTCCGATCGGACAAGTACCCCCACATCGAGGAACTCCATTCGTGCAGCATGTCCGTCGGTCCCGGCGCCATCGGATTCAACACAGGCCATGTGTACGACGTGGACAACACCGACCCGGTCAGCGTGTCGAAAGCGTTGATGCTGGGGCGAAAGATGGCGGCCGAATACCGTGACGCCTTCGCGGAATACCTGCCGGCCTTCGCCAACTCGTTCCTGGCCATCACCGGCGCCCTCATGGGCATCCGCGAGACCCGCCGAATCATGGGCGACTACGTGCTCACCGCCGACGATTACCTGGCCTACCGAAGCTTCCCGGACGAGGTGTGCCGCAACGCCTATGGCATCGACGTGCACGGTTCGCGCGAACTGGCGCTCGAACGAGCGAAGATGGACATCCCCGACATTCGCGCCGCCATCGAACGCGACGTGCGCACCTATCCCCCCGGCAAGAGCATGGGCGTGCCATACCGTTGTTTGACGCCGAAGGGATTGCGCAACGTGCTCGTGGCCGGCCGCTGCATATCCACGGACCGCACCGTGAATGGCAGCACCCGCATCATGGCCTGTTGCCTCAACACCGGCGAAGCCGCCGGCATCGCGTCCGCCCTGGCCGCCACCTCGGACAACGACGTGCATGGGGTGGACACCGGCGCGGTGCGCGCGAAGCTCAAGCACTTTGGTGCCCACCTGCCTGACACAGACTGACCTCGAATACCGTACGGAGCAGCACAGCTTCACCAGGCGGAGGGGTGCCCCGAACGCGTCATTCTGAACGAAGTGAAGGATCTCGTTCTCCCTGCGACTGTCCCGGAGTGCGAATCAGGGAATTGGGGACTGTACCAAGCGAACGAAGTGAGA
>JAAEQP010000980.1 GCA_024231375.1 bacterium
CACACACACCTGTCCCAGATGTGGTGTCGGTCGCAGAACCTCCTATGCCATAGAGACCCGGGCCCTGCCCGTGGGAGGTGCCCTTTACTCCGGGGCCATCGTTCTGCCCACCTTCACCTTCCACCCCAGCCGCGGTGTCGTTGCCGGCTCCCTTTACACCTATCCCGCCGACTGCGTTCGTCGATTGGCCACCGCGGCCCTCGACGCCGATGCCGCCATCGCCGTTTACGGACAAACCTCCGACGGCGAACACACCATGGCCGGCCGTACCATCGTTTGCATATCCGCCATTTGCATACAGGGCCGGTCCCCCGTTGCCAGTGCCCGTCGCATGCCCGCCATTCGAGAAAACGCCGGGTCCAGCATGGACGGCTCCGTCGCTATCCCCTCCGTAGGCCCCGATGGCAGCGATTTGGGTCCCGTCCACATCATTGCAGCCGATGGCAGTGATGGCTTGCTCAACACCACTCAAACTCGATGTATCGACCGTGAGGTTCTGATGCCACACCAGCCCGGCGGACGGGTTGTAGGTGCCGCCCGCATACCCGTCGAGTGCCCGACTCTGATTTATATCGACCGTGTTCATTTGGGCCGACGTCAGCTCTTCGTACAACGCCCACCCGAGAGGATTCGCCCGTGAGAAGGACATCAGTTCGTCTCCTGGGCGGCTCGTATCACTTCTGCTATCGGCACCAATCCCCGCTGCCGGTCACGCACCATCCAGCCGTTCCAGCCGCCCGTGACCTCGCCTGTTTCGAGGATAGTCGCGCTGTCTGAAAGATCGCGGCGGGTGACCGTCCGCCGCGTGGGATCGATGCCGCGGTATCTATCTCCGACGGTATGAATGAGCTTGCGGCGTTCGAGTTCAGCGAAGGCTTCCTTCATCTGTTCGACACCGAGC
>JAAEQP010000981.1 GCA_024231375.1 bacterium
CTACCTACAAGAGATCCCTCGACTTCGCTCGGGATGACATGGTTGGTGTATGTTTGTGTTTGGTTGGCAGTCCTCGGCACTCCGGTACTTCTCCAACAGCTCCACAGTCCCCGTTTTCGCTTTTCTCGATGGAAATCGTCGCGAGATCAGGTAGTATAGTCTCCATCAGGAGGGGCATGTAGCATGGGATACTGCGGCACTAGACCCAGGACTGTGGCGGGAACACCTTCCAACGGACACAAATGGCTCGGGCGTTGGTGTGCCCTGGCCTGGGTTCTCATCGCCGCAGCCGCTTCCGCCGCGCCGAATCCCGTCATACCGCGTACCGCCGACTGCGGCGTCCTTCACTGGAACGGCGTCTACTATCTCATGGGCGTCGGCTCCAAGGGCTCGCTTTACCACTCCACCGACCTCGTCGACTGGAAGGGCCCGGTCCACGCGTTCACCATGAAGAACGACTGGGCCCAAGGCGAGGCGGGCAAGGACCATCAGATCCACGCCTGTGACCTCCGTTACATCAACGGGGTCTTTCACCTGTACTGGTCGGTCAACGCGGGTAGGCTTCGCCAGATCGGTCACGCCATCGCCGACCGTCCCTTCGGCCCCTACGACGAACCGGTGACAGACGTGCCCTTGGACGGACGCATCGATCCGGCTCTGTTCCGCGACCGGGACGGTTCGCTCTACCTCTATACGACGAAATTCAACGGCGGGAATGTCGTGTGGGTCCAACCCATGACCGACCCGTGGACCCTGACGGGCGACGCCAAGCCGATGCTCAGCGCCTTGGCGGATACCTGGGAGCGGCAGGATCACAAGGTGAACGAAGCCCAGTGGCCTCTGCGGTATCGCGACACCTACTACCTTCTGTACAACGCGAACCACACGGGCACGGAGTACGGTAACTACGCAGTCGGTTGCGCCGTGGCCGACAACCCGCTCGGCTTTTCCAACGATTCGAAGTACGAACACCCGGTGCTCGCCAGCACACCCGACTCGCGAGTGCGCAACTGCGGCCAGGTGTCCCTCGTCCGCGGTCCCAACGGATTCGAATGGTGGGCCGTGTACTTCGCCATCCACGGCGAACGCAATACGCGCAACCAGGCCATCGACCGCGTGTTCTTCTTCGACCGCGAGTTGTTCATTGAAGGACCCACCGACGCGGCCTCCGAGGGCTACCATCCAGTGCCGCACCAGCCCACCTTCGCCGACCGTTTCGACGGACCGAACGGACTGTCGATCGCTTGGCACGCCGGAGGAGGCACGTGGGAGGTGAAGGGCGGCGAGGTCCGCCAAGGTGACGACGAAGGATTCGCGGGGGCGCTCATCCGCGATGTGCAGGGCACACATTACCTGGTCGAGGCGTCCGTGCGCCTGAACGCCGGGGACAAGGGGGGTGCCGGCGTCATCGCCTACATGGGCGGCGAGGCCGACTGGCTCGTCATCGGCCTGGATCGCGAAGAAGAGGCCTGGTACTGGCAACGCATGGCTGACGATTCGGTGGAATCCGATAGCGTGCCTCTGGAGGACGGCTTCGACTTCGACGTCTACCATCGGCTACGTGTCGCCAAGAACGGAACCTTGTTCACGGTGGAACTGGACGGACTCCCCGTCGGCGCGATTCCATCCTCCTTCGCCGGACCGGGCACGGCCGGACTCTTCTGCGAGGGCACCCCCGCCGCGTTCGACGCAGTTCTCCTCACCCTCGGATGGGATGAATGGGACACCGGCATCGCTGCCTGGGAACCTGACCGATCGGACAAGGACGTGAGTTCGACCTGGACATCAGGACCGCGCGGCCTGTTCCAGACATCCACGCACGGGCACGCCCTGGCCCTAAAGGGCGACCTTCTCAAGTCCTACGAATTCTCGGCACAGGTCACGCCGCTTCGGGCATCGAACGACGAGGGGCCGCATCGCGCCGGCATGTACCCCGTCTACGTGGACGACGCCAACTGGCTCCGGGCCGATCTCGACATGAAAGGCAAGGAACTGCGCATCTCGGGACGCCGAAGAGGGCGCGACCTGGAGCCCATCGTCACGGCCCTGCCTTCACGGCCCCCCCAGCACCCCAATATGCCGTCGTGGAGCCGGAACCTGCGCGTCGTCAGGCTCGCGGACCGGGTGATCGTGTTTGTCGACGGCGCGGAGGCGGCCACCATGCCGGGCGCCTGGCCCCCGTCTCGCGTGGGATTGGTTTCGGAAGGGGCATCCTGCCGCTATAATGGCATCCTGTGTTTCGCGATCAACCCGTGATACCGAAGGGCCTTGATCGCGGCTGACTTTTCAAGCGACCCTGGAAAGGAATACTCATGCGATCCGCGGTTCCCCATGGCCTGGTTGTCATTGTCTTCATCGCGGTGCTGCTCCTCGTGAATCGCGGCGCAGCAGCCCAGACCGCGACGCTGGAATGGTCCGCAAAGGCCTTCGGCGACGGCCGCCACAACGCGTTCACAGACCTCGCCCGCTGGAAAGACATGTACTACCTCTGCTTCCGCCACGGTGAAGGCCACGTTTCGATGGACGGCGTCATCCGCATCATGCGCAGCCCTGACATGAAGAACTGGGAGCCCTGCGGCACGCTCAAAACCCTGGGTGACGACCGGGATCCCCATTTCACCGTCACCGACGACGAACTGTTCGTGTATTTCGGTGTGTGGGACCTCGTCCACTGGCCCGGGACGCGCACCCCCGACCGGGGTTCGGTGCGGTCGCACTTCGCGTCCACCACGGACGGTACGACGTGGACCGAAGTGCGGGGCCTGTACGAGCCGGGGTTCTGGATGTGGCGCGTGCGGATGCTGGACGGATCGTTCTACACGGCGGCCTACACGGCTATCCGGCCGTCGCCCAAAGAACGCGACGTGCGGCTGCTACGCTCTGAGGACGGGCTGAACTGGGACCTTGTCAGCACCGTGGCGACCGGTATCCTGTCGGGCGAATCCGACATGTGGATCCAGCCCGACGGTTCCATGTGGATGATCACGCGCGTCAATGACAAACCCGGCCATTCGAAGCTCTCGAAGAGCGATCCATCGAAGAAGACCTGGAAACACGAGGATCTGGGTGCGCTGCTTCACTCGCCTGCCGTCGCCTTCTGGCACGACCGCATCTTCGTGTCGGGACGCGGCCGCGGCGCCAACGGGTACGTCACCAAAGTGTGGGAACTTGTGGACAGCAAGCTCGTCGAATTGCTGACCCTGCCGAGTTCCGGCGATACGGCCTATCCGGGCCTCATCGCGGACCCTGCGTCGCTGGACACCGACACGCCCGCCCTCTTCGTCAGTTGGTATTCGCAGCATCAGAAGGGGGAGAATCCCGAGGATACGACCCACGCCGCCTCCGTCTACGTGGGGCGCATTCGGATCGAACCGTAGTTGACGGCTCGAAAAGGGGAGACGGACATGTTCAAGAGAAGCAGTCTCATTGCAGCCGCCGTTCTGATCGTGGCGGTGGCCGCCCCGGTGTTTGCGGTCGAGGACGAGGTCATCGTCCTTTCGAAGGACGAGTTCCTCGACAAGTGCAAGGGTGCGTGGGTGGGCCAGATGATCGGCGTGTGCTTCGGGGCGCCCTACGAGTTCCGATTCAACGGCGTGCCCATGACAGGCGAGTTGAAGCCGTGGAAACCGGAACGCATCCGGGGCGCCATCGGTCAGGACGACTGCTACGTCGAAATGACCTTTCTCATGGCGCTGGAGAAGTACGGTCTCGATATCACGGATGCCCAGGCCGGGGCCGCGTTCGCCGGGACCGAATACCCTCTGTGGCATGCCAACGAAGCGGGTCGCCGCAACGTGCGCAACGGCATCATGCCTCCGCGGTCGGGACATCCCGATTTCAATCGTCACGCTGACGACATCGATTTCCAGATTGAAGCGGACCTGTTGGGCATCCTGTGTCCCGGACTTCCGCGCGAGTCCAACCGTCTGTGCGACCGATTTGGTCATGTTATGAACTACGGAGATGGCGTGTACGGCGGGATGTTCGTGGCCGGCATGTATTGCGCGGCCTACCTTGAGCCGTCGGACGTGGGCAAGGTCATCGCCGCGGGGCTAGCCTGCATCCCCGAGGAGTCCCTCTACCACCAGTGCGTCAGCGACGTTGTGCGCTGGCATGCCGAGAGTCCCGGCGACTGGCTGGCCACGTGGCACAAGGTCGAGGGAAAGTGGCAGGATGACGTCGATTGCATGCCCGGCAAGGCCTTCAACATCGACGCCAAATTGAACGGGGCCTACATCGTCATGGGCCTTCTCTACGGCGAAGGCGACATGGCCAAGACCATCGAGATCGGCACGCGCTGCGGGCAGGACAACGACTGCAATCCCTCCAACTCCGCGGGCGTGCTCGGGTGCATGAAGGGCTACGCCGCCCTGGGCGGCCACTGGACCGATGGCGTCGCCAAGATCGCCGACACGCCCTTTTCGCACACCGACTACTCGTTTAACGCGCTCATTCCCGCCTGCCAGCGGATGGCGGAGGCCATTCTGATCCGTGCCGGCGGCGAAATCACGGACACGGCGTACCGTATCCCCGTGCAGACGCCCCAACCCGCCCCGCTTGAGCAGTGGGAGGACCAGATGGCCATTCTCTCGGTTCCCGTGTCGCCCCACGAAGTCCGCATGTGGAACCCCGCGTGGCGCGTCACGGCCTGCGGTCCCGACATGGACCCGGGGTTGCGGTCCGAATGGCGCGGCCGCGAAAGCGTCCTGATCGTACACCCGGTCAGCGAGGAAGAGCCTGCTGCGATCGAAGCCCGTTTGTCGGTGCCGGATACGAGCGCCCCCGCCTTGCTCCTCAATCTGGCCTCGGACCCGCGCGGCGACTATGTGCTGCGCGTCCTGGTCGACGGGACGGTGGCGAAGAAGGCCAAGATCGACACCAAGGGCAAGTGGACCTCGGTTTCCGTCGACTTGGCCAAGTATGCCGGTGAAGAAGTGGACGTGCGCGTTGAGAACCGCGCGAACGGCTGGAAATTCGAGGCGGCGTACTTGGATTCAATCGAGTTGAAGTGAGCGGCCGTTTGCGCGCTCTAACCACGAGGTGAGCCATGCCGACATTGGGCATCGACGAACTGAAGCAGAAACTGGGCGAAGTCATCGACGTGCGGTCGGCCATTGCCTTGCTCCATTGGGACCAGGAGACCTACATGCCGCCCAAGGCCGGTCCCGGCCGGGGTCGGCAACTCGCCACCCTGTCTGCCATCGCTCACCGCATGTTTACCGCGCCCGAAATCGGCGACGCCTTGCGCGCCCTGGCGGAACAAGGCGGCGACCTGAGTGCGGACGACGCCGCGCTGGTTGACGAAGCGCTGTTCGACTACACCATGGCCACGAAACTGCCCGACACGTTTGTGCAACGGTTTGCCGAGGAACAGAGCAAGGCCTTTGAGGTCTGGGTGAAGGCGCGTGAAGCCGCCGATTTCGCCCAGTTCCGACCCAACCTCGAAACCCTCGTCGATCTGCTGCGCGAGAAGGCCGACCTGATCGGATAC
>JAAEQP010000982.1 GCA_024231375.1 bacterium
CGGACGTGTCCTTCAAAGCGGCCTGCGATGGTACGACACAACACTATGTGGTCATGCTCCCCGCACCCTTCGACAAGGAAGAGTCCCATCATCTGATCGTGGCGCTGCACGGCCACGGCTCGGACCGGTGGCAATTCGCGAAGAGCTCCCGCGATGAGTGCCGGGCGGTGCGGGATGCCGCCGCGCGCCACAACACGATCCTCGTCTCGCCCGACTATCGCGCGAAGACCTCGTGGATGGGGCCCAAGGCAGAGGCGGACATGCTCCAGATTCTTGAGGAGTTGAAAAAGCAGTACCGCATCGGCAAGACGATTATTTCGGGTGGTTCCATGGGAGCATCGTCGGCCCTGACGTTCGCGGCGTTGCACCCGGATCTCATCGATGGCGTCTTCTCGATGAACGGTACGGCTAATCATGTCGAATACGAGAACTTCCAGGATGCTATTCGCGCTTCCTTTGGTGGAACGAAGCAGGAGGTCTTTGACGAGTACAAGAAACGCAGCGCCGAATACTGGCCCGAGCGATTCACCATGCCTGTGGGCATCACGGCGAGCGGCAAAGACGAATCCGTGCCCCCCGAAAGCGTGATGCGCTTGGCCCGCGTCTTGCAGAAGATGGGGCGGGACGTGACCGTCGTGTATGAAGAAGATGAAGGGCACAGCACGAACTACGCCAATGCCATGAAGGTGTTGGAGGCCATTATTGGAAAGGTTCTCGCGGAACCGGCGGCAGGGGAGAATACGATGCTTGAGTCATTCACGAATTCCATCGCCATGCGTTTCGTCCGCATCGAGGCGGGCAGCTTCACCATGGGGCAGGAGACCGGCGGCAATTGGGACGAACAACCCGCCCACGAGGTGCGCATCGGGGCGCCGTTCCACATGTCGGCGAGCGTGGTCACCAACACCCAGTACGAGCTGTTCGACCCGGAACACCGCAAGCTTCGCGGCAAGAAGGGCTTTTCGAAAGGCGACGACGAGGCGGTGGTGTTCGTGAGCTGGCATGATGCGGTGGAGTGCTGCGAATGGCTGTCGGAGAAGGAGGAGAAGCCCTATCGCGTGCCGACGGAAGCGGAATGGGAGCAGGCGTGCCGCGCGGGCACAACCACCGCCTTCAGCACGGGCGACGAACTGCCGGAGATGTATCACAAGCATCAGAAATCCGAGTGGGAACCCGTGCCGGTCAGTTTGCGCGTGGGCGGAAATCCGGCCAATCCCTGGGGTCTTCACGGCATGCACGGAAAGGTCGAGGAATGGTGCCATGACTGGTATGGACCTTACGAGGCCGGTGTTCAAACCGATCCCGTAGGGCGGGCCGACGGCGACTTCCGCGTTTCTCGCGGCGGCAGCCACGGCACGGAACTCACCTACTTGCGTTCCGCGAACCGCTTGGCCTCACTGCCCGAAGACACGTCGTGGTTCATCGGGTTCCGGGTCGTTCAAGGCGAAGCACCGGATACTGAGCCCTTGCCCCAGCCCGCGCCGGAACGCTGGGCGCGCGATGTGGCGACAGAGGTCCATGAATGGAAGAACGGGCCTGCTGCCGATGCGCCCTACTTCAGCGGGCCGCGCCGCTACGTCAAGATCCCACCCGATTCCAATGGCCCCATGTATTCGAAG
>JAAEQP010000983.1 GCA_024231375.1 bacterium
CACGTTCGTTCTGGCGGTCGGTGAAATCGGCGCCACGATCTTGTTGTATCCTCCTGGTGGCGAGACGCTCCCGATAGCCCTGTATAGCATTGAGGCCAACAGCCCCCACGCCTACGTGTCTGCGATGGCCATCCTCCAACTCCTGGTCTTGTTACCTCCCCTTGCGGCGATTGTCCTTCTTGTTCGCTTCATCCCAGAATGAGGTATGCTGAGGATGGCGCCGTTGCGACGCACGCGGTAGACTTGAATGGAAGGCCGCCGGTCCGAACAGCAAAACATCGGCATGGCGCAAACACAACGGAGGTTTCACATGGATTCAGGTCTGACACGGATTCTGTCGCTGTTGGTCACCTTCGTCATGGGCGGTATGTGCTGGGCGGAGACGACCCCTACCATGCTTGAACTGCAGGCCGGGCTCGCCCGTGTCGAGAACGTGTTCGACACGCAAGTGAACGGCTGGCGAGCGTACGGTGGAGATCCGAGCGGCGCAGAGACATCCGAGTTCGACGATTCGGCGTGGGACGTGGTTGATGTGGGCCACGCTTGGCCGGCGGAGTCGATCTGCTGGCTCCGGCGATGGATCGAAGTGCCGCAAAAGGTAGCGGGCCTGCCCGCCGAAGGGGCGGGACTCAGCATTCGATTCAAGATGGACAACCCCGCGCGCATCTACGTCAACGGCGCGTTGAAACAGGAAATCGACTGGTACGGCAAGGGGAACATCGTGCTGACGGAAGCGGCCAAACTGGGCGACCGCTTCCTGGTGGCCGTGCGCGCCGAGGGCGGCGGACATATCGGATTCCGTCCGTGGCCGGGGACTCTGGAGAATGCCCAACTTGAGACCCCCGCCGGCGCCGAGGTGTTGCCGCGGATCGAGACGTTGCTCGAGAAGATGCGCTTCGCCATGGGACTCGTCGAGACGGGCACCTCACGGTCCGAGTGGCAGCGTGCACTGGGGCAAACGCTCGATGCGCTCGAACGTGCCGGAAAGAATGCGCTCCTCGATAACCTCGGCCGCGCGGAATCCGTCTTCGAGGAGAAGGTGTTCGGTGTGATTCAACGGGCGACGGAGGAGCGGTTGATAGCCGTTGCCCCGCAGATCGACGCGTTGCGCGATCTGATAGAGAGCGGGGAGGCGGCGGGCGTCGACCTCTCTTACCCGCGGGTAACCCTGACGGTGGCGGAGAACTTCAGCCGCTACGCCCTCGAGGATGTGGCTTCGCACGACTTCGAAG
>JAAEQP010000984.1 GCA_024231375.1 bacterium
AAGAAGGTCACCTCATTGGGCTTGCCTTCATTGCATGGGACTGCGCCCATCCCCGCGAGGCTTCGCGGGGATGGGCAAGGAGCATTCCAGATTCGAAATGGTGACCGGCGTATCTACACGCTTCAGGGCGAACGGTAGTCGCGGGTGAACCATGCCGGATCGCCGCTGCCGCAGGCAAACTCCATCTCCTTGGGCTTCCACACGTGGTTCCAGTAGGTCCGGTTCCCCCGGGTGACGGCAGATGGCTGTGGCTCCTCGTCATTTGACGCTTCCTGAGCAATGAATTGGCGTGAGTGCCGTGGGCGGGGGGCTGTCCACGTCGTTGTGCGGTATTCACTACACGGGGGAATCACTATGCGGGCAGTTGTCTTCACATGTATCCTTGTCGCCGGACTGAGTGTTGCGGGCGTGTGCCATGGCCAGGTCGCCGTCGCCGACTGGAACCCGAAATCGGCGGTGCCAATTGACGGGTCCGATCTTGCCACGGTACATCTGGACGGATCGGGTTCGTATCATCCAGACGCCGGTCGGACCATCGTCGCCTGGACATGGCGGATCGTCAGATCCGTTCAATCGTATGGCGGCGAGCAGTTTGGCTTTGCGGTGGATATGTCCTCCTACGCACCGTACCCTCCTCAGGGCATCACGCTGACGTTCCGGTTGACGGTCACCGACGACCTGTCCTACGAAGACTCTGTGGACTTTGACGTCACCTTCAACACCTTGAGTTCGAGTCCGCCGGATATCGCGTTTGCTCCAGACGGGGTCTCCATCTACGAAGGCGAGGGGTTCTCCGTCAGCGGCGCGGGGACCACGGACCCGGACGGCGACTGGTTCGCGACTGTGGCATGGGACATCGATGGCGACGATACCGACGACATCACGCGGTATCGGGAGGATACGAACACAGATGGCGAGGTCAATGAGTTGGACGACGACCCCTCACTCGGCCTGGCGTTGACCTGGACCGAGATGGGGACCTACACCGGCCTCTAAAACGTGGGCGTCCACAGCATCCGGTTGTCGGTAACCGACGGCACGGGTGCAATGGCGTGGGACACGGTCGCGCTGACCGTCGAGCAATTACCGGCGCCGGACGCGGCCACCGGCCCGTCCCCAGCGGACGCCGCCATTGACGTGAGCGTAGATGCGACCCTTGGTTGGACGGCGGGTTCCGGCGCGACGTCTCACGACGTGTACTTCGGTACATCGGACCCGCCGGGCGGTTCCGAGTTACAAGGCAACCAGGGCGGGACCACCTACGACCCGGGCAAACTCCTGCCGGACACGACCTACTACTGGCGCATTGACGAGGTGAACGCCACGGGCACCACCACCGGCACGGTCTGGAGTTTCACGACCGAAGCCGGCGAACCCGTCGGCGTTCCCGTCGCGGGTGCGGCCGGTCTGGTGGCCCTTTCGGTGCTTGTCGTCGTTGTCGGCGTGCGGCGGACGCGGAAGCGCTCGTAGGAACATCCCATGGAGCGCGAACCCGGCCTCCCGCGTCAACGGTTCGCACGACGGCCCCGGTAGGCAACGGCAGATTGCGGAGAGCCTTGGGTATCCCCCGTTTCCCATGGACCCAGGGAAGAACAACTGAGCAGTGTGCCCCCTGGATGTACGTATTCCTCGATGATTGGGCTATTTTCCGATCCGCAAGATGATGAAGTCGGTGGCTGATATGGCGTTTGCAGCGCTACAATTCTGATTGATTACGCTCGGCGGAAGGTTCACAAACATGACGGGCAGGCCGTTTGCCGTCAGGAAATCTTTCGTATCCATGAGCTGGAAATGCAAGTGCGGTTGAGTCGAATGTCCTGTGTTCCCCACGGCGGCGATCACGTCGCCTTGCGCCACGCGGTCACCCGGTTTCACGCGGAGGGCGCCTTCGCTGAGGTGGGCATAGAAACTGAACTCGCCGTTTTCATGGTCGATGACGATGTAGTTCCCGGCGACGCAACTGGTGAACCCGATCGTGGGCTCGAGCTGCGCCGTCAACTCTTCGAATCGTTCCTCGGAATAGGCAGTCGGATCGCTCATGAGGGATTCGGGAAACTCATCCGCAATCTCGACGACTACGCCGTTGCCGACAGCCATTACTTCGCGGCGGAAGATCGGATAGCCGGAGAGCTTTGGCGAAGCAGGTTTGCCGATTCCGGGGGGCTTCCCATCTTCAATAGGGCTGGCTTCCATGATGTCGATGGCGAATTCCTGAGACAGACATGCCCGGTGCTGAACAATATTCATCGGAAGATTCACGATGCAAAGATCCCCCCTCAGCGGGAAGATGTAGTCTCCCTTTGATTGGTAGGGGGTGAGTGCGACGGGGCACAGGATCTCCCTCGTGTCATCCTCCTGCTTGATGGAGACCTTCACGTGGAGTTCATCCAGGCGAGACAGGCCGGTATAGGAGAAGTAGACGCCGCTTGAGAGGAGTATAACCGCGCTCTCCCCTGGACCGACCGCCTCGCTTCCGCTGAGTTTCGTGTTCGCGAACACCATGACGCCGAAGGCCGTCGCCATTCGGGAATCCAGGACCTCGTCGAGAACCCCGTTTCCAAGCTTCTTCTTGAACTGCTCGTCAACTTGCTTCACAAAGCCAGGAACGTCGGCGGCAATACGGTTTGTAGCCACTTTCCGCCCTTTCGCCATTCCTGTAATCTCAACGCCGCTGACGGCAACGACCTCCGAGCCGCGGTTGATTAGCAGCAGGTCCGGGAGTTTGACGTTGCTCGTCCAGAATTGACCGCACTGTGAGTAGAGCGGGATTACCTTCTTGTTTTTCGTTAGGCATTGGAGGGATACCGTATCCTCTTGCCCAGACATAGCGGATACAGCAACGAGCGCATAGACGATGGAACACTGGAGCATAGCCAAGCCTCCAAGAATGAATGCCCGACTGTCCACAAACATCATATACCATAAGACTCCCCCCGCTCATCCCCGCGAAACTTCGCGGCGACGGGCGGGGGGGGGGACTCGGTACTTGCTGACCGGCGTATCTACACGCTCCAGGGCAAACGGTAGTCGCGGGTGAGCCATGCCGGATCGCCGCTGCCGCGGGCGAACGTCATCTTCTTGGGTTTCCAGTCGATGGACGCGTGGTTGTAGTAGGCCTGATTCATCAGGTGGCAACAGATGGCGGTGCGGCCACCGACGATCTCGCTGGTGATAGGCTTCTTGCGCGATTTGACGCAGTTCACGAAGTCCTGGAGGTGGTTCCGGCTGTTGTAGAGTTTGACTTTGGCGTCGGCCAAGTGCTCTTTCTCGACTTTGGCGAGGCACGACGACAGGGATCCGCCATCTTCGCGCTTGGTCCAACCGGCGACTTTCTCGCCGTCGAGATAGAACTCGAACCGGCCGCGGTTCACGCGGACTTCGCCGCCTTCGCCGAAGAAGTGGGCGCCGAATCCCTCCTTGTGGATGACGCGGATGCCGCCCTTGTAGTCGAGGACGGCGCCGGACGTGGCGGCCGGATCTTCAGGCGGCGTGACCTTGATCGGACCGCTGTCGTCCATGCCGAGACCCCATTGCGCGATGTCGAGGTGATGGGCGCCCCAGTCGCACACCATGCCGCCGCCATACTCCTTGTACGAGCGCCAGTTGGGGAAGTGATCGTGGAGGCCGCGGGGACTCAACACGGAGTTGTACGGACGCATGGGCCCGGGACCGACCCACAGGTTCCAATCCAGTCCGGGTTCCATGTCCTCTTCGGGCAGGTCGCACGGAATTCCGGGAGGGCCAAAACTGCATTCCACGCGGTCGATGGCGCCGATGGCGCCGTTCCGCACCAACTCGCACGCCACGCGGAACTCTTTCATGGACCGCTGCATCGAGCCGGTCTGCAACACCTGGCCCGTCTTCTTCACCTCTTTGATGATGGCCACGGATTCGTGGATGTTGTGGGTCAACGGCTTCTCGCAATACACATCCATGCCCGCGCGCAACGCGGCGAGCACCGGGATGGTGTGCCAATGGTCGGGCGTGGCGATGCAGACCGCGTTGATCTCGTCCCGCGCGATGAGATCCCGGAAATCGTTGTAGGCGGCGCAGTCGGGGGAGCCGAGTTCGGGTTTGTCCGTGTAGAAGGCGTTGACCTTCTTCTGCGCGTCTTCCCGGCGCGTCGTGTCGACATCGCAGACGGCAACTACGCGGCATTCCTTGTAGTGCAGGAACGCGTTGAGAAGTCCCTTGCTCTGTTTGCCCATCCCGATGAATCCCATGCCGATGCGTTCGCTTGGCTTGGTTTCCGCGCCCCAGACGTTGGACGGGAGGATGAACGGAGCGGCCGAAAGGGCCGTTGCCTTCTTGAGAAACGATCGTCGACTGGTTTTCATGGCAAAGTCTTCCTTCGGGTTACGGGGCCGGTTTCGATTCGCACAGTATCCTACGAAGCAGGGGGCGATCACAAGTGGCCGAAACCGGTCCTGATGCCCCGGCCTGACCGCCATGACTACCCCTCAACCGCCTTCCATGCCACCCGCGCCATGTGTTAGCGTGCGGGACAAGAAGCGGCACGCGGAGGAGGTCTTGCATGAGCCATGCCATCGCCCAGGACGAGAAGACCGGGGGACATCCCAGCGAACGCGGGTTCTGGGCCCTCATCGCGACCCAGTTTCAGGGGGCCTTCAATGATAATGTCCTGAAGGTCATCGTCGTCTTTCTCATTCCGGTCCTGGTAAATGACAAGGACTATCCCGCGACCTTCCTCGCATCTCTCTTGTTCAGTGTTCCGTTCCTGCTCTTTCCGTCGTATGCAGGCTATCTAGCGGATCGCTTCAGCAAGCAGCGGGTAACGCTCTACACCAAATATTGGGAAGTGCTGGTGATGGCCATGGGGTTCGTGGCGTTCCTGCTCGAGAGCCCCACACTCATCTGGATCACCCTGTTTCTCATGGCCATGCAGAGTGCCTTCTTCAGTCCCGCGAAGTACGGCATTCTGCCGGAAATCCTGCGAGACGAACGCCTGTCCTGGGGTAACGGCATCCTGCAATTGGGGACCATGGTCGCCATCGTGTTTGGGACAGCCGTGGGCACGCCCATCATCGCGGCCTTCGAGGGCCGCATTCAGCTCGCGAGCCTTGTGCTGATTTCCCTCTCTCTTCTCGGGCTGTTGTCGGCCCATTTCATCACCAAACCGGCCCCGGCCGCGCCCGACCGGCGCCTGCCCTGGAATCCCTGGGCCGGCATGGGGCGCAGCTTCCGTTGCTTCTGGGCTGACCGGTGGCTGTTCCTGACCATGCTCGGTATCGCGTATTTCTGGTTCGCGGGCGCCTTCGCCACGCAGAACATCATCGAGCTGGCCAAGGCCACGGTGTCGTCAACTGCCATGCAAGGGCAGTTGCTCACGGCGTTGAGTCTCGGCATCGGGCTGGGCAGCGTTGCCTCGGGCTTTCTGTCGCGCGGGAAGACCGAAGTGGGCTTCATCCCTCTCGGCGGCATGGGCATGACGGCCTTCGGCGCCGCGCTCGGGATTGGCGGGTGGGGTTTCTGGGGAAACATGGGACTTCTCTTTGGGTTGGGCTGTTCCGGCGGCTTCTTCATCGTCCCGTTGAGCGCCACCCTTCAACAACGCAGCCCGGACACCACGCGCGGCGACATGATCGCTACGTCCAACTTCGTCAACTTCGCAGCCATGACCCTCGCGGCAGGCGTGTTCTACGTGCTCTTCAATCTTCTCAAGTGGTCCCCCACGACCATATTCCTGGTCAGTGCCGGTCTCTCGCTCATCGCGAGCATCATCATCTGCGCCGTCCTACCCGTGTTCCTGTTGCGCCTCATCCTCTGGTGTTTCGCCAGCACCTTCTACCGCATCCAGTTGATTGGTCGCGACAATATCCCGGAGAAGGGCGGCGCCCTGTTCGTGGCCAACCATACGTCCTATGTGGATGCGCTCATGATTCTCGCGTCCACGGGCCGGCATGTGCGCTTCATCATGTACAAGGGAATCTACGACCACCCCTTCGTCCGTCCCCTCGCGAAGCTGATGGGCGCCATCCCCATCGCGGCGTCGCAGGGCCCTCGCGAGATGGTGAATTCCCTGCGCGTGGCCACGGCCGCGCTCGAAGCGGGGGAGGTGGTGTGCATTTTTGCCGAGGGGCAGATTACGCGCACGGGCCAGCTGCTGCCGTTCCGCAAGGGATTCGAGCGAATCGTCAAGGGTGTCGACGCGCCCATCATCCCTGTGCATCTCGGCAACTTGTGGGGCAGTATCTTCAGCTTCTCCGACGGACGCTTCATCTGGAAGGTCCCCATGAAGATTCCCTACCCCGTGACCGTGAGCTACGGCGCGCCCTTGGCCCCTGACAGCTCCGCCACCGTGGTTCGGAGGGCTATCGAGGAATTGGGTACGGAAGCCTTTGCGCAGAAACGCTACGCCCTGCTTCACCGTACCTTTGCACACCAGGCGCGGTGTCATCCCTTCAGACGGTCCATCGCCGACGGCCGCACGCCGAAGATGAGCTATCTCAAAACGCTGACCGCAAGCCTCGTGCTCGCGCGCCACCTCAAGCCGACGTTGGCCGGGGAGAAGATGGTGGGCGTACTGTTGCCGCCGTCGGTGGGAGGCACTCTGGTCAACATCGCCCTTCAATGGCTTGGGAAGGTCCCCGTCAACCTGAATTACACCGTGTCCGCCGAATCCCGCGATTCGGCCTGCCGCCAATGCGACATCGAACACGTGATCACGTCCAAAGAGTTCTTGGATAAGGCAAAACTTGAATCGCCCGACGGCGCGATCATCATGGAACGCGAGCGCAAGGCCATCACGGGGTGGAACCGGTTCGTGGGCTTGGTGTGGGCCGTCTGCCTGCCGAGCATACTCATCGAGCGCTTGCTCGGCGCACCTCGGGGACGCTCGCAGAACGATCTCGCGGCCGTCATGTTCTCCAGCGGGAGCGAGGGAGAGCCGAAGGGCGTGATGCTCACCCACAGCAACCTGGCGAGCGACATTGAATCCACGATGCAGATCATTCCCCACGAAAAAAGCGACTGCATCATGGGCATGTTGCCGTTCTTCCATGCCATGGGATTCATGGGGACCATCTGGTTGCCGCTGATGTATGGCATCCGCGCGGTCTACCATCCCAATCCCCTGGAGCCACGCCAGATCGGCGGCCTCATCTACCTGCACAAGGCCACCTTCTTCGTGGCCACCTCCACCTTGTTGCAGGGATTCATCCGCCGGTGCGAACCCGAACACATGAGCAGCCTCAAGTGCATCATCTGTGGGGCGGAGAAACTGTCCGACCGCGTGCGTGAGGCCTGCAAGGAGAAGTTCGACATCGAGCCTGTTGAAGGATACGGCACCACTGAATGCGGGCCTCTGGTGGCCCTCAATGTGCCGAATTTCCGTGTGCCGGGGTTCTTCCAACGGGGCACGAAAGTCGGCACTGTCGGCCATCCCCTACCGGGCGTGAGTGTTCGAATCGTACACCCCGAAAGCGGCGATCCCTCTGGCGCGAACGAATCGGGCATGATTTACGTCCAAGGGCCGAACGTCATGCAAGGCTATCTTGGTAAGCCGGAGAAGACCGCGGCCGTGTTGCACGACGGGTGGTACGAAACGGGTGACATCGGATTGGTAGACGACGACGGCTTCGTGACGATCACGGGGCGGCTGTCGCGCTTCAGCAAGATCGCGGGGGAAATGGTGCCCCATGGCAACGTGGAAGATGCTTTGCACGAATTGCTCGGACTCACCGAGCAGATCCTTGCCGTGGTGAGCGAAGCGGATGAGGCAAAGGGCGAACGGTTGGTCGTGCTCCACACCCTGGATGCCGATCAACTGGCCGAACTTCTGGAGAAGCTCAAGAGCTGCGACCTTCCCAACCTGTGGATTCCTTCCGCCAACGCCTTCCACAGGATCGATTCCATCCCCGTTCTCGGATCGGGAAAAATGGACGTCCGCGCCCTGAAGAAGCTGGCTGAAGAGTTGGGGGAACGCGCGTAACGTTTGAAACACCCGCGAGCCGCGTGGATACGCGAACCTGTCGGGAAACTCCCCGGCGGAGAGAGTACTGAGGAGTGCGTCATGCCAAAGAAGTGCTTGCTCCTGTTCATTCCGCTACTGTTGGTGGGACTGGCCGCTTCGGCTGACATCAATCTCACCGTGATGTCGTTCAACATCCGCTATGGCACGGATGGTGATGGTCGGAACTCCTGGGGCAATCGGCGCGAGACCGTGGCCAATGCCATCAAACAGCAACAGCCTGCCGTGGTGGGATTGCAGGAATGCATCGACTTTCAGGCGGAATACCTGGTTGAAGCATTGCCGGAGTATCAATGGATCGGTATGGGGCGGGAACCGGACGGCGGACACGAAATGACGGCGGTCCTGTATCGCAAGAGTCTGCTGAGTCCCGTGGAGACCTGCAACTTCTGGCTGTCGGAGACGCCTGACGTGCCGGGGTCCCGTTCGTGGGACAGCGCCTACGTGCGCATGGCCACGCAGATCCGATTCATGCATCGTGAGACGGGTGCGATCTTCCACCTCGTCAACACCCACCTGGACAGTCGCGGCAAGCAGGCCCGGCTTGAAGGTGCGAAACTCATTGCCAACCGCGTTGAATCCGTTCCGGCGAGCGTGCCGGTCATCATCACGGCCGACTTCAATGCCTTGGCGGAGGAGAGCGAGGTCTGGCGCGTGTTTCAGCAGGCAGGCTTCCTGGACTCATGGGAGATAGCCAAGAAACGCGTGGGTCCGGAAATCACGATTGGCAGGTTCCGTGCCCCCAAGAAAGATGCCATAGCCCGCATCGACTGGGTGCTTGTGCGGGGAGCCGTAGCCGTCCGGCGCTGCGAAACCTCCCTCTACAACGACGACGGACGCTATCCCTCCGACCACTACCCCGTTGTGGCGGAACTGAGGTTCGCCGAAGGAACCTATCATCAGGTTTCAGTTGAGTAAGAGGTGTTGCCCAGGTTGCGGGGTGTGGTCCAAGGCAGAAGAGTCCTACTCAAGAGGAATGTCATGACACTCCTGATGGTCCTCGCAGTCTCCTTATCAGCCGCCGCCGACCAGGAAAACGCGACACAGAGCCACGTTCTGGTGGGTGCCATACGCTGGGATGCGTGGCACGGACCGGCGTCCGAGGTGGGACTCATCGTTGAGAAGACCCTCGCGCCTGCCCACTGGCACTATCGGTTGCCTTTCTTTGGCAAGGTGACCGGCGAGAACGCGGTCGAGGCGCGCGGCGACACGCAGGAAGTCATGGACCAGGAAATCGCCTACGCGCACAAGGCGGGGTTGGACTACTGGGCCTTTGTCATCTACCCCGAAGACAACGCTCTGAGCCTCGGGCTGAAGTACTATCTTTCGAGCGAACGCAAGTCGCTGATCAACTTCTGCCTCAATCTGCAGGGAGGGTGGGAAGCGCGCGGCGGCCCAGACGCCTGGCCTGAAAAGGTCCAGCGCTACGCTTCGTATTTCACGGAGCCCACCTACCAGACCGTGCTGGGCGACCGGCCACTCGTATACCTCTACAGCGTCGAGGGGCTCGTCGGCTCCGGTCGCTTCGAGACCTGGGAAGATGCACGAACTGCCTTCGACCAGCTTCGGGCCGGTGCGAAGGCGGCCGGCGCAGGGAACCCCTATATTGTCGCCCAGGGGTGGTCGCCAAAGGTGCTGAAGGAGCAGGTCGACAAACTGGGCCTGGACGCCATCGGGGCGTACGCATCTTCTGCAGGCGAAAAGGCGGCCCCCTATTCCTCCCTCGCGGCCCACGCCGAGCGCTGGTGGGACGCCTTCAAGGCGACGGAGTGCTCCGTGGTGCCTTTGGCCAGTGCAGGCTGGGACATGCGCCCCCGGGTCGAAACGCCTGTGCCATGGGTCAGAGACGGCGACATTGAGCAATACTACGAGGCGCCCGAACCGCACGAGTTGGTCGCGCACATCGAAAAGGCCCTGCAATGGTCGCAGGCAAACCCTGATGCCGCGGAAGCACGCGCCGTGCTCATCTACGCATGGAACGAGTTCGACGAGGGGGGCTGGCTCTGCCCAACGCTGAGCGAAGGTACGGCGCGCCTCGATGCGCTCTGGAAGGTGCTGCGTCCGCAGTTGCAGGGCGAGTGAAACGAGAGATATCCGGTAGAGGCACATCTGCCGGTTGAAAGTTCTTCCACGCAAGGAGGAGATTGACGATGAACCATTTGATCACACGTAGTGTCGTTGTGGCTTGCTTGCTGGCCGCCACCATGGCGCACGCCAATGAAGCACCGCAATTCCGCGGACCGAATCGCGACGGAATCTTTCCTGGAACCGGTCTGCTGGAAGCGTGGCCGGACGGTGGACCTACGCTGCTGTGGAAGGTCACGGATATCGGGATGGGCTATTCGTCGGCAACTGTCGTTGGCGACACCATCTACATTGCCGGTATGGTCGGCGAGAACGAAGGAATGCTCTTTGCCCTTGGTCTCGACGGTTCGCGGAAGTGGGAACTCTCCTACGGCGAGGAAACGCGGGACAAACAGGCGCCCGGCGCACGTTCCACGCTGACGGTCGACGGGGACCGAGGGTATCTCATCTCGGGGTTGGGGGTGGTGACTTGTTTCGATCTACCGAAGAGAGCGGTGCTATGGCAAGTAGACACGCTCGAACGGTTCCAGGGCAAGCAGATTCAGTGGACCATCGCCGAGTCCCCCCTGATTGACGGCGAGAACCTTGTCTGCACGCCCGGTGGTCCGGACGCCAGTCTGGCGGCGTTGAACAAGATGACCGGCGAAACGGTCTGGACGAGCAAAGGGCTCAGTGATGCTTCTGCCTACTGTTCGCCCAACCTCATCGCGCACGGCGACCGTCGTATCATCGTCACCATGACCGCCAAGTACGTTGTCGGTGTCGATGCAGCAACCGGCGACCTCCTCTGGACCCACGAGCACCCCACGGATTACGGTATCCACGCGAGCACCCCGGTCTACGCGGACGGCATGATCTACTACTCGGCGGGGAGCAAATCGGGCGGAGGTATGCTCAGGCTCTCAGACGACGGCGCACAGGTGACCAGCGAGTGGAAGGACCTGAACCTGGACAATTTCCACGGCGGTTTCGTACACCGGAACGGGTACATCTTCGGCACCACGCACCGGACGACTAAAGAGATGATGTGCCTCGAGTTGGCGACGGGCAAGCTGGTATGGCGCACCGAGGATGTGACCGAAGGCGCGATGGTCTACGCGGACGGCATGCTGTACGTGTATGAGGGTCCGAAGGCGGGGATCGTCAGTCTCATCAAGGCGACGCCCGACGGTTTCGAGCGCACGGGCACGTTCACCATCACGGAAGGCACCGCCAAGCATTGGGCCCATCCGACCATCGCGGGAGGACGGCTGTACATTCGTCGGGGTGAATTGCTCTTTGCCTACGCCATTGACGCGGACTCGTAGGCCTCACAGCCCATGTCTCGTGCGCTTCGATATCGCCTCACTCTGACCATAGGCCTCATGACCATGCAAAATCGGTCTGGCTTCATTTCCGCGGGGTCACGGAATGGGATCCGCAGAGACCGTAGCGGCCAGGGATGGTTCTTGAGTTTGGCCTCCCTTTCCTTCTTCTTCGGAGTCCTGAGGTGACCCCCAGAATTCCGCCAGAGTAGGCCCGTGTTCTCTGTACCGGTCACGGAAGAGAAAGTTCCATATCTCGTAAGGCCACACCCGTCGACCGATGTCGGAATACCAGCGCATGGCATAGCGAAACTCCGGGTCGTGATGAGCGAAAAGCCGACGCAGGGAACGCGGCCGCAATTGCATGACCGCCTCCATGAACTTCACCCAAAGAAGAACGCGCCATGGGGACAGATGACGCGTGGCGAGCGCTTGGTGTTTGTAGTCCCATCGCCTCCGGTCGGTCTGTACGACACGCCTGGAAGCCGCCAGCCCGAAATAGGGCGTCCAACGATGTGGCGTGACGTACAACAACTGAATCTGGTCGGGGTCGTAGGAGATCAAGTGTCGCAATGATCGCCAGTAATCCCGATCTCTCTCCTCTTCGAACCCCACAACGTACGTCGCCATCGAGACAATGTCATGACGGCGCAGCAACTGAACGGCTTCACGATCCTTGCTCACGGCCGAGCCCTTTTGGATCTTGAGCAGCGTTTCTTCGTTGTAGTTCTCTATGCCCAGCAGAAAGCGGACGAAGCCCGCCTTTCTGTACAGGTGCAGGATGTCTTGGTCGCGAACGAT
>JAAEQP010000985.1 GCA_024231375.1 bacterium
AATCGCGCGCTCCTCGTTGAGCGCCGGAATCATCACTCCGATTCGTGCTCCATCCCGCATGGCCGCTGTTATACGGCGAATGGGGGAGAGGCATCAAGGCAGCCCAGAAATGGGAGCATTGGAGCTGTTGAAGAAGACACCTGCCAGTAGAGAGAGAAGCGAAAAGCCGGGACTGTACCAAGCGGAGTCCGCCACAGGCGGACGTAGACGGGACTGTCCCAGGTTTATTCGCGGCCTCAGTGCCTGAGTGCTCCACCTTTTCCAACAGCCCCGCATTTCGCAGTTGGAGTGTCTCCCGTTTGTGGATAGCCCGGCCCGTCCAACACATGTGGGATCCATTTTGGAGTACGGCATCACGATGCCCCTCCGCGGTTGCTGGGAGATGCCCGCATCGTGATGCGGGGCGTGAATGCGTTTTGTCCGGCGGTCAAGTACGATCTACCCCGCTTACCCAACTTGCAGCGCAGCGGCCTGAATGCTATCGTATCCACAGGGGAAGCCTTCCTAGCGCGGGCTGCGGTGAGAGCGAACTGACATCGTGTGACAGGATACGTGTGCCCAGCGCTATCTGGGCATACACGACAAGGCTGGCCTAGCTCACGAATGGCGGCGTGTTGAACGTCGTGATTCGCACAGCATGCTCGGGAGACAAGAGAATGCGGCGTTGGACGTTGCTCGGATTCATCGGGGTTTTCTTCTTCGTCTTGTGGCCGGTCGCGGTCCATGCGGACGGTCAACTCACCTACCAGTTCGAACGGAAATGGCCGCTAATGCTGCAGCAGTGGTATTTCAATCATCCCGGAGACGTTGCGGTCAGTTCCTCGGGTGACGTCTATGTCGCGGACCACGGCGGCTGCTGTATCCAGAAGTTTGACGGCAACGGAAACCTATTGGGCAAGTGGGGAAGCTACGGAAGCGGCGACGGACAGTTTAACTACCCCTGTGGCATAGCGGTTGACAGTTTGGGCAACGTATACGTCGCTGACATAGCAAACCACCGCATTCAGAAATTTGACGGTGCTGGCAACTTCATCATGAAATGGGGTACCCTCGGCACAGGTGACGCACAGTTCGATGATCCTAGCGATGTAGCGGTTGACAGTTCGGATAACGTCTATGTTACGGATGTGGACAACCACCGCATTCTGAAATTCGACAGCGACGGCAACTTCTTGACCAAGTGGGGTAGCGAAGGAAACGGCGACGGACAGTTCGTTTGGCCTTGGGGGATAGCGGTTGACACCTCGGGCAACGTCTACGTCACGGACCACAACAACAACCGCATCCAGAAATTCGACGGGGATGGCGTCTTTCTCCTTGAATGGGGCACTGGGGGAACTGACGACGGAGAGCTGGCTTGGCCCCGCGGCATTGCGGTCGACAGCTCGGGCGACGTTTATGTCGCGGACACAAACCACCACCGCATTCAGAAATTCGACGGCGACGGTACCTTCATCTCGAAATGGGGTAGTAGCCAAGGCGCTGGGGACGGACAGTTCGCCGCACCCTATGGCGTCGCAGTTAACAGCTCGGGCAAGGTCTATGTCGCGGACTACCACAACCACCGCATTCAGGAATTTGACGGCGACGGCAACCTCCTCGCCAAGTGGGGGGGCGGGGGCAGCGGCGACGGGCAGTTCGACCGACCCCCTGGCATAGCGGTTGATGGCTCGGGCAACGTCTACGTCGCTGACACGGCGAATCAACGCATCCAGAAATTCGATAGCGACGGCAACTTCCTACTGAAGTGGGGTAGCTTCGGTACCGGCGACGGGCAGTTCCAATACCCGAGCGACGTGGCGATTGATAGCTCGGGCAACGTCTACGTCCCGCAGTTGAATAGCGAGTGCATCCAGAAATTCGACGGAGACGGAAACTTCATCCTGAAGTGGGGCAGCACGGGAAGCGGTGATGGGCAGTTCGATAACCCCGAAAGCATCGCAGTGGACGGGCTGGGCAACGTCTATGTCGCGGAAAAGACTAACCACCGCATCCAGAGGTTTGACGGCAACGGCACCTTTATCTTGAAATGGGGTAGCCAAGGCAGCGGCGACGGACAGTTCAATGAACCCCATGGCGTCGCAGTCGACAGCTCGGGCAACGTCTACGTCGCGGAGAGATGGAACAACCGCATCCAGAAGTTCGACAGCAGCGGTAACTTCCTGGCCAAATGGGACACCTCCGGTGACGGCGACGGGGAGTTCAACCAACCCCGAGGAGTTGCGGTAGATAGCTCAGGTTACGTCTACGTTGCGGATACGGGCGACACCGTGACGCGGCGAAACAGCCGCATCCAGAAGTTCGATGGCGACGGCAACTTTCTGGCCGAGTGGTGCGGTTACGGCGCCGGGAACGGGCAGACCCTGTACCCCGAGGACGTCGCTGTGGACAGTTGGGGGAACGTTTACGTCGCGGACACACGCAACAACCGCGTCCAGAAGTTCAAGCCGGTAGTACTAACCGAGCGCGCGAAGGCCATCGTCGTAGCGGGCGGCGGACCGTATCCGGGTAACGATTTGTGGGCGGCGACCCAGGGGGCGGCGAACTACGCGTATGCGTCGTTGACGAGTCAGGCCTTCACGAAGGAAACCATCTACTATCTTTCCGCGGACACGGACCTGGACCTGGACAACAACGGGGTGGCGGACGACGTCGACGGGGATTGCACGAAGGCGAACCTGCAAGACGCCTTGCTCACATGGGCACCGGACCCGCTCGGCGGGCTGCCTACGGGCGATGTGGTGCTGTATCTCGTTGACCATGGTGGCCCGGACACCTTCCGCGTGAGCGGCACCGAAGTCCTGACGGCCGCCGAGTTGGCGCCGTGGCTGGATACACTGGAAGCCCAGATTCAAGGCAAGCTCATCGTGGTGGTGGACGCGTGCTACTGCGGGTCCTTCGTGGACGACATCTCCTCACCGGGCCGCATTGTCATCACAAGCGCGGCGTCGGACGAGGAAGCCCAGTTCCAGGGGTCCGTGTCCTTCTCGGATTACTTCTGGACGCGGGTCTTCGCGGGCGATACGGTCCAGGACGCCTTCGATGTGGGCGTGGCGGGCATGGGATCGCAGACGCCGCTCCTGGACGACAACGGCAACGGTGCGGCCAACGACGGGACCGACGGCACCGTAGCAGCCGTAACCCATATTGGCACGGGTACGCAGAACACGTTCAGCGCGCCGGTCATCACTGCGGCGGTGGGCGATCACACGTTGACCGGCACGGCGACCACGACCCTATGGGCGGACGCGACGGACACGGACGGGGTGGCAAGTGTATGGGCCGTGATCCTACCACCGGATGCGGAATCAGCGACCAGCTACCCGAGCGAACCCCTGTGGTCTGCGGGCGGCGTGCGGTGGGAGAACACGGTCGACGTGTTCACCACCGAAGGCACGTACACGGTGCTGTTGTATGCGCGTGACCGCGTGGGCAGCACGTGCGCGCCCACGGTGGTCGAGGTGACGGTGGGGAGTCCCCTGCGCAGGAAGGCGCTCGTGGTGGCAGGCATCTCCGACCCGGCATCGGCCCGATGGCCGGGCATTGAGTACGCCGCGGACCAGGCATATAGGGCCCTCAAAGGACAGTCCTACGGCGATGACGACATCTACTACCTGAGCGCATCGGGCACCGTGGGCGTAGACGCGACGGCGACCTGGAACAACGTTCATTACGCCATCGAAACGTGGGCCGCCACGGACACTCACGACTTGGTGGTGTACCTCGTGGGCGAAGGGGTGCCGGGAGGGTTCGTCCTGAACGCCACCGAAGTGGTCACGTCCACGGAACTGGACGGATGGCTGGACACCTTGCAGGCGACGTTGCCGGGCGGCGTGGTGGTGTTGGCGGACATCGACTGCGCGGGCGCACTGCTGCTCGACCTGACACCGCCTGTGGACAAAGACCGGATCGTCATGGCGACCACGGGAGCTGCGGCACCGATGCATATGCTCTACGGTGGGGCCGTGTCCTTCTCAACGTATTTCTGGGCCAAGGTGCTGAACGGGTCCAAGGTAGGTCCGGCATTCGCACACGCGGCCGTGGCCATGTTCTACGCAGCCGGTGCGTCCTCGTCGCTGGACGACACGGGCGACGGGCTGTACTCCATCAAAGGAAGTGACCCCGACGGTATCTACGCGCGTGCATACCGGATTGGGTCAGGGATACTCCTCGCCGATGACGAACCAATGATCGGGGGTATCGTAGGCGAACAAACCTTGAACGGAACAGGTACCGCCACGATCTGGGTGTCCAACGTGACGTCCACGGCCGGACTAGACCGCGTGATGGCCACGGTGCGTCCGCCGGGCATGGAATCCGTGCCGGGCGACCAATTGCCGTCGTTCGAACTGATGCCGGTGGGCGGCGATCAGTACGAGGCTAGTTACGACGGATTCACGACGTGGGGCACCTACGACGTGTCCGTGGTGGCGATCGACGAGAGCAACGCGGTGTCCATGCCCGCGGCGACCACGGTTGTGCGACAGGACGGGCCCGACGCGTACGAGGACGACGATGCCCAGGTGCGCCAGACGTGGATCGGGTTGAACGGGACTGTGCAACGCCACAACATCCACGACTCGGGCGACGAAGATTGGGCCGTGTTCTATGCCGAAGCGGGTCAGGACATCACGGTTGAGACGCTGAATCTGGAGACAAACTCGGACACCTATATCGAGCTGTACCGGGCGGGCGGCGCATTGGTGGCGTTCCACGACGACCGGCCCCTGGATGTGTCGTCGTATCTGCGGTGGGTGGTGGACGTGAGCGGGTACTACTCCATCCGCGTGACGGATGCAGTGGGCGGGTACGGCCTGGACACAGGCTACGACCTGAAGGCCTGGGAGGAGACAGGGCCACCCCTGCCCGCGACGCTGGTGCTGAGCGTGTTCGGCATGGGCGTGGCCGTGCCGGGAGCTACGGTGACGGTGACGGGCATTGCGCCCTTCATGCCCGCGTACCAATCGCTGACCGGTCCCTTGGGGACATTCCTGCTGCCCGGGCTCGAAGCCGGCACGTACTCCGTGACCGTGTCCGCATTGGGATATCTTGCAGGCGCGCCGGTCCTGATGGTGTTGACCGAGGGGCAGATGGCGACGACCATGGTCCAGCTCACGCCAACAGCATCGGAAGGGTCAGTCCAGGTGACGCTGGGACCGTTGGGCGCACGCGCAGCAGGTGCCCAATGGCGCGTGGACAGTGGTGCCTGGCAGGCCAGCGGAGCGACAGTGACGGGATTGTCCGCGGGCGCGCATACCGTGTTCTTCAACACCGTGGCGGGATGGGACCCTCCTGATGACGAATCTGTGACTGTGGTGACGGGTCAGATGACAACGGCGTCCGGCTCCTACACCTACGATTCGCAGGCGGGCACCGGTTCCTTGAGCGTGACCCTTGAGCCCGAGGCAGCCCGAACGGCAGGTGCCCAATGGCGCGTAGGCGGCTCAGGTTGGCGTGACAGCGGCGATACGGTGACGGGGTTAGTTGAGGGGCAGCACACTGTCTTCTTCAGTACCGTCCCCGGATGGAACACGCCTGGTGACCAGCCTGTGAGCGTGACCACCGGGCAGACGACGTCAGCCACCGGTACGTACACCTTGCAGGTGGGCTCACTGGCCGTGACCATCGAACCCGAAGCGGCGCGAACGGCAGGTGCGCAATGGCGTGTGGATGGCGGAGACTGGCAAAACAGCGGCGCGACCGTGACGGGACTGTCCGTGGGCGCGCACACCGTCTCCTACAACTCCGTAGCGGGGTGGAACACGCCCGGCAACCAGACCGTTAGCGTGACCACCGGGCAGACGACGTCAGCCACCGGCACATACACCTTGCAAGTGGGCTCACTGACCGTGACCATCGAACCCGAAGCGGCGCGAACGGCGGGTGCGCAATGGCGTGTGGATGGCGGAGACTGGCAAAACAGCGGCGCGATCATGACAGGACTATCCGTGGGCGCGCACACCGTCTCCTACAACTCCGTGGCGGGGTGGAACACGCCCAGCGACGAATCAGTGACCATCACGAACGGCCAACTGAC
>JAAEQP010000986.1 GCA_024231375.1 bacterium
CGATCTCCCAGATGGTGCTGTTGTTCGAACTGAGCCGTTTGGAGCGCGCCATCGACGGGATCCGGCAGGGGGCGTTCTTCTACCTTCCCGTTGAGAGCCAGCCCTCGGACGTGGCCCTGGTGGTGGCCAAGGCGGTACGGACCCTGAGCACGGAGAGCGCGGTCAAGGCGTATCAGCAGCGGGTGTTCGAGGAGCTCATCGGCGGCACGCCGGCCATGAAGCGGGTGGTGGAACTGGTGACGAAGGTGGCGCCAACAGACAGCACGGTTCTGTTGTTGGGCGAGAGCGGTACGGGGAAGGAGCTGATGGCCCACACCGTTCATCATCTGAGTGGACGGCGCGAGATGCCCTTCATCGCGATCAACTGCGCGGCGTTGCCCGAGCAACTTCTGGAAAGCGAGATGTTCGGCCACGAGAAGGGATCGTTTACGGGCGCCGATTCGGAGAAGATGGGACTGTTCGAGGAGGCTGACGGCGGCACCATCTTCCTGGACGAGATCGGCGACATGTCGCTCATCACGCAGGCAAAGCTGTTGCGGGCACTGCAGAACGGAGAGATTCGTCCGGTGGGTTCGACTGCGCCGCGACGTGTGGACGTGCGCGTCATTGCCGCCACGAACCGCGATCTGGAGCAGGCGGTCCTCGAACGGACGTTCCGCGAAGACCTGTACTTCCGGTTGAACGTCATCCAGATTCGCATCCCACCGTTGCGGGAGCGCATGGACGCGTTGCCGCGGCTGGTGGAACATTTCGTGCGGCAGTACGGCACGAAGTACGGCAAACGGCTCCAGGGTCTCGCCGAAGACGCCCAGGTCATGCTACGCGAGTACCGTTATCCCGGCAACATCCGCGAACTGGAGAGCATCATTGCCCACGCGGTGATCATGTGCGACGGGGCGACGATCCGGGCCCAGGATCTCCCCGACCAGGTGCGACAAGGCATCCCGCCGCGGCTGGCGCTTCCGGACTACGCGGCGCAGAACATCCCCTCCATCAGCGACATGGAGGAGCAGCTTATCCGGGCCGCCCTCGAGCGGCTCGACGGCAACCAGACCGAGGCGGCCCGCAAGCTGGGGATCTCGCGGTCCACCCTGTGGCGCAAGATGAAGGAATTCGGGATCAAGGCCGGATAGCGGGCGGCACGGCCGTTCCTGTCCGGGGCATGGGCGGAAGGAACCCTATCCATGAGCAAACGGCACGAAATCCATGTTGTCTCCAACACCCACTGGGACCGGGAGTGGCTGAACAACTTCCAGGAAACCCGGATGATGTTGGTCGAGTTCTTCGACCGTCTTCTGGAGATTCTCGACAACCATCCCGACTACGATTCGTACTTGCTCGATTCCCAGGCCGTGCCTGTCGAGGACTACCTTGAGCTGCGGCCCGAAGCCGAGGACCGCATTCGCGCGCATGTAACGGACGGCCGACTCATGATTGGGCCATGGTACACCGATCCCGAGTGCTTCCTGATCAACGGCGAATCCCTCGTGCGCAATCTGGTGTACGGCCATCGCGTGGCTCGTTCCTTCGGCAAGGTGATGAAGGTGGGGCACACGCCGTTCTCCTACGGCCAGAACTCCCAAATGCCCCAGATCTACAAGGGGTTCGGCATCGATACGATTCTTTTCTACCACGGAGTGGACAAGGACGAAGTGCCGAATGAGTTCATCTTCGAGGGCGCCGACGGCACGCAGGTGTTGGGATCGCAGATGAGTTCCGGCGCCCGCTACAACTTCTACCACAACATCTACCGTGCCGTGGTCTATGGGGAAACCATCAACGACCGCGAGTACACATGGCCCATGGGCGGGTTGCCGTTCCATCGATGCGGGGAGCGGCATGCCATGGAGCACCATCTGCTGCTCGATCCCGTGAAGCGGTATCTCAAGAGCCGCATCAAGAACAGTGTGCAGCAGCTTCGCGCCGCCGAAATAGCCGTGGCCACGACCCGGTACCTGGCCTTCATGCAGGGCCACGACAGCAGCCTGCCCGACGAGGTGACGCTGGCCATCATCAAGGAAGCGCGCAAGCACCTTCCCAACGACACCATTCTGCACAGCAACCTGCCTGCGCTGATGGAGAAGGTGAAGGCGGCGGCCAAGAACCTCACCGTTCTTCGCGGGGAACGGCGCACGCCCGGCCTGTGCGACGTGCGCTATCACCTGTACAGCGACGTGACCTCGAGCCGGACCCGTATGAAGCGCCTGAACATCCACGCCGAACAAATGCTCCAACACTGGGCCGAACCATTTGCGGCGGTAGCCTGGAGTCTCGGCGCCGACTATCCCGCGGCCCAACTCGACTTGGCCTGGAAGACGCTCCTCAAATGCCATGCCCACGACAGCATCGCGGGCAGCGGCGTGGACGACATCGAACGCGACATGATGTACCGGCTCCGGCAGGTGATGAATATCTCCGAAGGCATCGCGCGCCGCGGCCTCGAGCAAGTCCAACTGCGCATCGACAATTCGGATGTGCCAACCGACGATATCGTAGTGACCGTATTCAACCCGTCGCCCTTCCCGCGCACGGAGATCGTCACGGCCGCGCTCGATCTTCCCGCCACCAGTGGGTACGCCGGGTTCAGCATCGTCGAAGCCGGCAAGAAGCGACCACAGCCCGTGCAGATGGTTTCGCGTGAACCCCATCACAGTGTCGTCAACCACGCGGGCAACGCCACGGCCATGATGGCGTGCGACCGCGCCGTGTGCCGGTTCCAAGCGCGCGCCATTCCTGGCATGGGCTACGCCACCTACCGCCTTCACCGGGAACCGGTCATATGCCACGACCGCCTGGTGACCGGCTTGAACACCATGCAGAACGAGCACCTCGCCGTGCGCATCAACGCGGACGGCACGCTGCGCATCGCGAACAAGGCGACGGGCGCCGTGTTTGACGGACTCCACTACTTCGAGGACGGCGGCGAAGCCGGCCACGCCTGGATGCACATCGAACCGGGCCTCGACCGCATCGTCACCAGCGTCGGCAGTCCGGCGACGGTGGCCTTGGAGGAGGACGGCCCGTTCCTGGCCCGGTACCGCGTCGTGTGCCGCATGACCATTCCGGCGGGTCTCGACGAAAACGGCGGCGACCCCTGGAAACGTCTGGATGGCGCGCCGAGTCCCTGCAAACGCACCGACGAAGCGAAGGAACTGACGATTCGATCGTGGATCACACTGAAGAAAGGTGCCCGCGCCGTGGAAGTCGTCACGCGGTTCGACAATGCCTGCAAGAACCACCGGCTTCGCGTGATGTTCCCCACGCGGCTGGACGCCTCGGTGTGCCACGCCGAGACCGCCTTCGACGTGGTGGAACGTCCCATCGAATACGGCCCGGACAGCCCGTGGCACAAACGGTCCATTGACCCCACGTTCCCCATGCACCGGTTCGTGGACGTGAGCGACGGCACGAACGGCTTGTCCGTCATCAACGAAGGGTTGCGCGAGTATCAGGTGACGTCCGACACCGACCGCGCCATCGCGTTGACGCTCATGCGCGCCTACGAGGTGTCCTTGACCACGGTGAGCAAACGGTGGGAGATCCATCCCGAGATGGAGTTGTCCCAGTGCCAGGGCCGACACGAGTTCCGGTATGCCATCTACCCCCACGCCCGCACGTGGGCTGAGGGCGAAACCCTCGCCGAAGCCGAACGGTTGGCTGTCGAGGTGGAGCCTGTCCAAGCGGGTACCCACAGTGGTGACTTGCCCAAACGCATGAGTTTCCTGATCGTTGAACCGTCGAACCTGGCCGTCAGCGCCGTAAAACGGGCCGAAGACGGCGACGGGCTTGTCGTGCGCCTGTTCAACCCGACCGGGAAGCGTGTGGACGGCACGATCCGCTGCCACAAACGCATCCAGACGGCCGAGCGGTTCACGCTTGAAGAACTGCCGGATGGGGCGCTCCAGCCGAAGGGCAAATCCGTGTCAGTCCGGGTTGAGAAGAAGAAGATCGTGACCGTGAGGATTCGCCTGGCCGAGTAACTGCGTCGGGTCAACCGGGACTAAACCAGGCGGGGCAGACTGTTCGGCACAGGTAAGGCAGAGTGGCATTACCATGAGTCAAGGCAGTACCAAAACGGATCCCTTGCGCTACGCAGCGTTGATTGCGCACCAGTTGCAGTCGCCGCTGAACGGCGTGAGCGCACACCTGATGTCCTTGCTGGGCGAATACGCAGGGCCCGTTGTGCCGCGTCAACGCGTGCTCCTCGAAAAGGCGCAGGACCGATGCGCGGAAGCCATCGCCGCAATCCGCCGCATGTTGACCATTGTCCACACCATGGACGACCCCACCGAAGCGGTCGGGGCTTCCGAAGTTGTGCGGCTGGTGCATCGCGCCGAGTCGCGGTATCAGCACGAGGCCGCCAAACAGCACATCGCCTTTTCGCGTCACATCGACGTGGACCGCGCGTGGGTGCCCCTGCAAGAGGCCGTGCTTGAGGAAGTCCTTCACGCTCTCGTCACCAACGCGCTCAAGTACACACCTGCCCACGGGCGCGTGCGCGTGGGTGTGGAATCCCGCGAAGGAGGAGAGCACGTTCGTCTGACCGTGGCCGACTCGGGCATCGGCATCCCGGAGCCGGAGCGGTCCAAGGTGTTTGAACCCTTCTACCGGTCCGGCGCCGCGAAGAGTTCCGCGCGGCCGGGAGTTGGATTGGGCCTTGCCCTTGTGAAGACCGCCGTGGGTGCGGTTGGTGGTATAGTGACGATCGCGTCCAGCGACTTGGGCGGCACGGAG
>JAAEQP010000987.1 GCA_024231375.1 bacterium
CCATCGCGGCATCGTGATTCGCGAATACCCGTCGCAGGCCGACGATCTGGATGGTGACGGTGTGGTCGACGAGATCGTGTTTCCCATGGATTTCGTGGGCACGCGTCTGCGCGAATGTTTCGTGTACTACGCACCCGAGGGCGTACGCGAGGCGGACTACCCAGCCCAGACCAATGCGGTTGACGGCATCAACGAAGTGACCCTCGGATGGGAATCAGAAATCTGCGGCTTCCGTTCGTATTACGGCAAGTTCGACTTCTTCGGCAAGAAGATCGACGGACTCCGCCTGGACAATCTGGGCGCCTATCACGAGGACGCGGACTGGGGCATGGACGTGTTGCACGTAGGCCCGGCCCCAGGCGTGGGTGGACTGTCGTTCTGGCAGGACGATACGGTCTACCGCGCGTACAACGAGGAGAAGACCCAACGGTGCGAACTCACCCAGAGCATCGTGTCCGACGGACCGGTCCGCGCCGCCATCCGCATTGATATGCGTGGTTTCGATGTGGCTGGGGAAAAGGCCGACGTATCCATCCTCGCCAGCACTTACGCGAACCAACTGTACTCCGAACAGCGCGTGACGGTGACGCCATCGGACGGCACGCTCGACGACGGCATTCTGCTGTCGACCGGCGTGGTGGCCATCGACGGGGTCCAGGCGTCATTCGACAAAGAAGCAGGCGCGCTGTCCCTGTGGGGCGACCAAGGCGATCCAATCGTCGGCGAACTGGGACAAGCGGTCATCGCACCAGCCGGCCTGGTGCAGGACGCGAAGGGCGCCGACCACTCGGAGGAACTGCTGCTCCAGATACCGGAAGACGGCCGCGTGACCCTGTTCGCCGTGGGCGAATGGCACAAAGCCCAAGGCGACCAACGGCGCTTGGTGGCACATTCCGCGCCCGAATGGGCGAAGCAGGTCGGGCGACTGGCGGGGCGTGTGTTGAACCCGATTCGCGTGGAGGTCCGGGGGCCTGCGGAGGACCGGTTCTAGCCGGACGGGACTGAGGCTCTTGTCCGTCATGCTGAGCGCCAGCGAAGCATCTCGCACACCGAGGGCAGTTGCCGGGGCATCGAGATCCTTCACTTCGTTCAGGATGACGGTGTTGGGACGTGCCGCAGGCACGGAACGGTTATCCACGGCGGCGTCTACTCCGCAGCGCACCCTTCGAGGTTGAGATCTTCAGCGAGGTGGCAGCGCACGAAATGGCCCGGTTCGATTTCGCGGAGTTCGGGACCTTCCTGGCGGCACCGGTCCTGGGCGTAGGGGCAGCGGGGATGGAACAGGCAGCCCGACGGCGGGTTGCTGGGATCGGCCACTTCACCGCGCAAGGGTTTTCGCGCCCACTTCTGTTCCGGGTCGGCCACGGGCACGGCCGACATCAGCGCTTCCGTGTAGGGGTGTTTGGGGTGTGCGAATAGCCGGTCTACTTCGGTCAACTCGACGAGTTTCCCCACATACATCACCGCGACGCGGTCGCTGATGTGACGGACCACGCTGAGGTCGTGGGCGATGAAGAGGTACGTCAGGTTCAACTCGCGTTGAAGCTTCATGAGCAGGTTCAACACTTGGGCCTGCACGGACACGTCGAGGGCACTGACCGGTTCGTCCGCTACCACGAGCTTGGGGTTCAGGGCCAGGGCGCGCGCGATCCCGATGCGTTGCCGCTGGCCGCCACTGAAAGCGTGGGGATACCGCCGCAGATGGTCAGGCTTCAGCCCCACCACCTTCAGCAACTCCCGCACCCGGTCTTCGCGTTCGCGGCGGCTGGTCATGCCGTGGCACAACAAA
>JAAEQP010000988.1 GCA_024231375.1 bacterium
CCGCCGCTTGCAGAACGGTCGTGCCGGGTATACAGTTGACACACCAGTGCGTAATCGGGTTAGCTGAGGCCCTGTCGGATGAATGGACATGCCATAATGAAGCCGGTGAGAGGAGATCGCAGACGATGCCGATGAAGATTGACCGCCGCCAATTCCTGAAAGCCGCCACCCTGACGCCTGTGGTGGTTGCAGCAGGGCGTTCCTCGGCCGATGCCGCCGATGCGGCCGGTCCGCAACGGTTCTTCTTCACATCGCAAGGCAAGACGGCGATGATGAATGCAGACGGCACGGGGTTGCGCTATTTCGAGTTCGATGTTCCGAACCAACCGACGTGGCAACCGTGCGGGTTCTTCCCCGATGGAAAGCGCGTGCTGTTCCTGAGCATGGAGCCCCGGCGCGACGGGCCAGGCAAACCCTTCGGCGAGTATTACCACAAGACGCCGACGCACATTTGGATTCATGATCTGGACAGTGGATCGTTGGAGGAGATCGCCACCAAAGAGCGGGTGGCGCCGTTCTGCACGCCCCAGCTTCTGCTCGATAACGGGCGCATGCTTGTCCAGGTAATCCGCGACGGGGTCGCCCAGACCATGAACATCAACCTGGACGGGTCGGACCCGCGCGATTTCACGCGCGCGGGCGAAGGCATGCCCTACGGGATGAGCCTGAGCCCCGACGGCAAACGCATCGCATACCACCTGGCGGGGCCGTCCGGCTACATCATCCACACGTGCGACACGGAAGGCGGCAACCGGACCTTGGTTGCGCAACGCGAGGGGCATCTCTACTTCTGCCCCAACTGGTCGCCCGACAGCCAATGGATCATCTTCCAGGATTGCCACAGCGACCAGGATCCGGGCCATGACTGGTCGGATATCTGTCTCAGCCGCCCCGACGGGTCGGACCAGCGCATGCTCACGGAAGGACAATCGCTGTGGTTCGCGGCGACCTACGGGGCTCCGGGGAATCGGAGTGGAGGATCGAACACACCGACGTGGACGAAAGACGGCGAGGTTCTGTTCTGCCGGAGGCTGCCCGATTCGAAAGTGCCGTGGGAGTTTCAGGCGGACCGTCCGGATACAGACCATTTCAACCGTGACTTCAAACCGGACCTGGCGCGGGGCGGCACGGAAATCTGCCGAATGAATCCGTGGGACGGGTCGGTGGTGCGTCTCACGCGGTCCGACCCGCCGGTGTGGGATTTCCGTGGCAACGAATCGCCGGACGGCCGACGCGTCCTCTTCTGCCGCGCCGAAACGGGTGGCGTACCCGGCATCTGGATCGTCGATTCCGACGGGCGGAACGAGCGACTCCTCACAAAGGGCGTCGATGACCTCGGTGCGGACCATCCGCGCTGGGTGATGTAGCGAGCGGCCCCTTCCGTTATCCTGAACGGAGTGAAGGATCTCGTTCTCGTGGCGGATGCCCTGGAGTGCGAGATGCTTCGCTGACGCTCAGCATGACGGGGGCGGGCTGCCTCTCCCCCGCTCCGGCGGGGCTCCCGACCGCCTGAAGGTGTGGGACCGGTGCCCTCGCCGGTC
>JAAEQP010000989.1 GCA_024231375.1 bacterium
GACCGGCGAGGGCACCGGTCCCACACCTGACAAGAACCCTGCAGGGCGGCGACACCACCTCAGTGCATGCTCCTCGAAACAACCGCCACCACGGAACCACTTGGTTCATGAGGTCGCCGGCAATGCACGCAGCGACGGGGTAGGGCCGGCTTCCGTGGCGGCCGTCTTCGCATCTTGACGCCCACGCACTGGCGCGCTATGCTCATCCTATGAGTACATCGGCAGACAAGATCGTCGCGGACGCCCTCAGCCTTCCGCCCGAAGCGCGCGCCTTCGTAGCCGAACGCCTTCTCGAAAGCCTCGACGCGGACCCCGGCGCGGAACTGTCCCCCGCATGGCGTGAAGAAGTCGGCAAGCGCTGCCGGGAGGTCGAGGAGGGCCTCGTCGAATTGCGCGACGCCGCCGACGCCTTTGCCAAAGCCTACGACGCCCTCTGATGCGGCCCGCGAAGTTTCACCCCGACGCAGAAGCAGAGATGAACGATGCCGCGTCCTGGTACGAATCCCGCCAACCAGGACTGGGCAAGCGGTTCCTTACCTCCGTTCAAGACGCAGTCAATCGCGTCCAGGCCAGCCCTGAACTCTATCCTGTGATCGAGGGAAACGTCAGGCGTTGCCTAACCAAGGTGTTCCCCTTCGGCGTGCTGTTCCTGGCCCGTTCCGATTGCATCATCGTGATTGCGGTAATGCATCTGCGCCGCGAACCGGGCTATTGGCAGAGCAGAACGCCCAACGACCCGGGCATCGGTGGCCAGTAGTCTGCTGCTCTCTCCGCCTCCTCCCCCCTACTCCTGACTCGCCCTATCCGCCAATTCGCCGAACCGATGCACCACCGCCAGCGCCGGGTCGAGGGGCACGTCGACGTGATCGGTGCCGGGCGGGGTCGGGATTTCGGGTGTGGGCCGGATGGATTTGCCTTCGAACTGCGGAAGCCAGGGACGTTCGGCTTCGAGCATTTCGGAGGCCATGTCGCGGGCTTCTTTGAGGGTGAGCGTGGCCGACGTGAGCGGGTCGGTGGCGCAGGCGGCGACGACGAGCTCGGGGTCGCCGGTGAGCGCGGCCTCGACGATGAGGCCTTGAGCCGTCACGTTGCTCTGGTTCAATGCGGCCAACTGCGGAGGCAATGCGCCGACGACCGTCGGGTGCAACCCGAGTTTATCGACGAAGATAGGCACTTCGACGCAGCACCCGTCAGGCAGGTTGGTGATGTATCCGTCGTTCCGCACGTTGCCCTGAAGTTTGAAGGGCTTGCCGGTTTCCAGGGCTTCGAGGATGTACGAGCAGTACTCCACGCTGCGGTGTTCGATGCTGGTCGATTCGCCTTCGAGCATGTCGACCTTGTCCATCTCGGCCGCAATGAGTTGGCACCATTTGTAGTATGCGCCGGTCTCGCCGCCGAAGGCGGGTTCGTCGCAGTAGAGGTCGAGCGCCTTCTTGGACGACCGGAACCAGGGCAGGTATTCGGACAGGTGGCCCGTGCTTTCGGTCATGAAGTAGCCGAACTGCCGCATGACTTCTATGCGGACCTTCTCGTTGATGTAGTACTCGGGTTTGTCGCAGCGTTCCTTGAACAGGGGATAGAGGTCGCGGCCCTGGTGTTCGAGGCGGAGGAACCAAGCCATGTGGTTGATGCCCGCCACCAGCGCGTCGATCTCGGTCTTCGGCACGTCCACGTACCGCGCGATGAGGTCCAGCGTAGTCTGGACGCCGTGGCACAGGCCGATGAACTTCGTGTCCGGCACCGTGCCCAACGACCAACACACGGCCGCCATGGGGTTCACGTAGTTGAGCAAGTAGGCGTCCGGGCACAGTTCCTTCATGTCGTTGGCGATGTCGACCATCACCGGGATGGTGCGCAACGCGCGGAACACGCCGCCCGGTCCCATGGTGTCGCCGATGCACTGGTCCACGCCGTGCTTCAGCGGGATCTCGTAGTCCGCCTGGAACGCTTCCACGCCGCCAATCTGCAACATGACGATCACGTAGTCCGCATCCTTCAGGGCTTCGTTGCGGTCCAATGTGACGGACACCGAGGCGTCGAGATTGTTGTCTTTGATGACGCGGTCGGCGAACCTTTTGACCCGCTCCAGTTTGGGCATGGTGCGGCTCATGAGCCGGAATTCGCTGTTGCGCAAGGCCGGTGTGGCCAGGATGTCCATCATGAGCGTCTTGGTGAACACAATGCTACCAGCGCCAATCAATGCAATCTTCGGCATGCTACGTCCCTCCATAGCGGTCCCCCGGACCGGCCTGTCCCTATCCCAGCAACTCGCGGTACAGGGATTCGTATTGTCCCACGATGGTATCTTGAGCGAAAGTGTTGAGCGCGCGAT
Organism: bacterium; assembly: GCA_024231375.1. Next base: position 2,333 of record JAAEQP010000989.1, read on the forward strand.
CCCGGCCGCGTTCTCCCATCTCCTTCGCCTTTGCCTCGTCCGTCAGTATCTCGATGGCGTACGTCGCCATCGTCTCGATGTCACCCACGTCGCACAGATAGCCTGTCTCGCCCTGAACCACGACCTCTGTGATGCCGCCGCTGGCCGTAGCCAACACGGGGATGCCGCAGGCCATGGCCTCCAAGGGCACCAACCCGAAGCTCTCGGGTTCGCTGGGTTGGAACACGAGGTCCGCACACGGCAGGATTTCCTGGATCTCGGGATGGCGGC
>JAAEQP010000990.1 GCA_024231375.1 bacterium
CGTTGTCATCGTCGGGGTCGACGCTGTTCGCAAGGCCGTCCCCGTCGGTGTCCGGGTCCCAAGTGGCGGGATACACATCCGGCGTCACGCTGACCTCGGTGGTGAACACGTAGGGATTGGGCCCACCGCTGTTGTACGTCAACTCCACGAAGAAGGCCGTCCATCCGGACGGCGGTGCGCTCACGAGGGCGTCGTATTGGCCCGGCACCGTTGGCGCCAACACGGAACTGGTATACACAGCTCCGATGTTGTCGATGTTGAAATCACGGTTGGTCGGGTTCGTGGCCTGCCACAACAGCACCTGCGTGGGCGTGCCCGTCACCGTTTCCACGTGGATCCAGTCGGCCGAGATCTTTGTCCAATCGAACGTCGGAATCGTGGCTCCGGTCAGGATGGCGTCGTACCACGCTTCGAACCCGTCCCACGCCGAACTGTTCAGCCCATGCCCCGTGTTCGGGACGTAGCGGAGCCATTTCGAGTCCGGAAGGTCGTCCCAGTAGAACTGGGAGGAGTCGGGCAGGAAGAACTGGTCCCCCGAAGAGTTGATGAGATACTTCGGCATGGTGTACCGGGCCCGGTACGTATAGGGATCCACTTGGTCCAGCAGATCTTGGAAGGGCCGCGTGCCAAACCACTGAGGAATGCCGATGTCCTCGTAGTCGTGGATGGCAGCTGCCCAGTAACCCAGCGCCGAGTAGTGGTGTTCGAAAGAGGGCCCGAGGTTCAGCAGGTCGATTACTTTCGGTGCGATAGCGACCACCCGGGAATCAACGGCGCCCGTCGCCCACGTCGTCCATCCCAACTTGGACGTACCCGTCACCACGAACTCGTCCACCACGAGCCCCCCCGGAAGACTGGCACAGAACGCGGTCACCGTGTCCATGGCCCGCACGGTCGACTTGGCCATCGGAAAGCGCGACAGCCACTCCGAACGCTCTCCGCGCAGGAACTTGTCCCACGTGTAGGCGATCTGCGTGTCCGACCAGATCGGCACGTGCCCGGTAAACGTGAGCGGCCCGTTGATCACCTGACCCAAGTACGCGACTACCGACTGTGTGTCCACCGCGATGTTGATGAGGGTGCCGTCGTTGCCTCCGGGCATGGATTGGTTGTTGTCCGCATGCCGCAGAGCGACCAGTCCCGTGGTGTTTGTCACCGTGTCGGGAACGGTGACCACCATCCAGTGCCACCATCGGGTGCGATCGACCTCCCCGGCTGTCAACCAATCCTGGGACTCAGAGTAGATGACGTAATCCGTATAACCTGCCCCTGGAATCGTGTTCGCCAGGGACCATGTGTACGCCGGGTCCGCCGCGTTCACATAGTCGTCCAGGTCCGTGGACCAAGCCGTTCCCGCCAACAGGCACGCCATCGCCATACACCAAACCAACAGACAACGGTATCGCATTCGGAATCTCCCATGGTCAAGGGGTCCTCGTCTCAAACACAGGTTACCCACCGCCGGGGCAGACTTCTTCGGCAGCCATTATAGCCACTGCACGCCACTTTGCGCACGCGCGAGCGCCTCCTATGGTTACAGGAGTGGACAAAAAAGGTCGGTCGCGCGCTGGACCGCGGTGCGCCATCTCATCGCCAGTCCTGACTCTCCGGGAAATCGGGGACATGTACCAAGCGCCGTCCCCGGCGCGACTACGTGTACCCAATTTCCCCCTTCCGCGAGAAACCGCCTCCCGTGCCTCTTCCGAAAGCTGGGGATGAGTGAGGGCGGCGTGTGAGGAGGGGATGATCCCCAGCCGGTTTAATGGTATGATGCCGCACTCTGTATTCAGCACCTTGGACCGCCCGAAAGGAGATGGGTTATGGGACGCAAGTATGTCATTGGACTCGACTTCGGTACGGAGTCGGGCCGCGCTCTCCTGGTCGCCGTGGACAACGGAGAAGAGGTCGCCACGGCCGTCGAGCCGTATCCGCATGGGGTGATCGACGAAGCCCTGCCCGGCTCCGAGAGACGGTTGGACCCCGATTGGGCGCTTCAGGACCCGCGCGATTATCTCCACGTCATCGAGCATGTGGTGCCAAAGGTGCTCCAGACGTCGGACGTGAAGGGCGAAGACGTCATCGGTATCGGCACGGATTTCACCGCCTGCACCATGCTGCCCATCGACGCGGAAGGCACGCCCCTGTGCATGAAGCCGGAGTTCGAAGACAACCCGCACGCCTGGGTCAAATTGTGGAAACACCACGCGGCTCAACCCGAGGCGGACTTGATCAACAAGACAGCTCGTGAGCGAAACGAGGATTTCCTGGCGCGGTACGGCGGGAAGATCTCGAGCGAATGGTTCTTCCCGAAGGCGCTCCAGATCCTCGACGAAGCGCCGGATGTCTGGGACGCCGCCGATCGCCTCATCGAAGCCGGCGACTGGATCGTCCTCCAGCTCTGCGGCCAAGAGAAGCGCAACGCCTGCGTGGCCGGGTACAAGGCCATTTGGGACGAAGGATACCCCAGCACCGACTTCTTCAAGGCGCTCAATCCGAAGTTCGAGAACGTGGTCGCCGACAAGATGAGCGAAGACATCTATCCCGCGGGTGTGCGCGCGGGCGAACTGTTGCCCGAGATTGCCGAGAAGATCCGCCTCGCGCCCGGCACGGCCGTGGCCGTGGGCGGTGTGGATGCGCACGTCGCGGTGCCGGCGGCCGCGGTGACCGACGAGCACATCATGGTGATGATCATGGGCACGAGCGTGTGCCACATGGTCTGTGGCAAAGACAAGAAGGTCATCGAAGGCCTGTGCGGCGTAGTGAAGGAAGGCATCTTGCCCGGTTACTACGGATTCGAGGCCGGGCAGACCGCGGTGGGCGACATTTTCGCGTGGTTCGTTGAGAGCTGCGTGCCGTACAAAGTGGGCAAGCAGGCCGCCAAGGAGGGGACGGATGTCCACGGATACCTGGCCAAACAGGCCGCGAATCTGAAGGTGGGCGAATCGGGACTTCTGGCCCTTGACTGGTGGAACGGCAACCGGTCGATTCTCGTAGACGCCGACCTCACCGGCCTGATGGTCGGGATGACGTTGGCCACGACACCCGCCGAAATGTATCGCGCGCTGCTGGAAGCCACGGCCTTCGGAACCTACAAGATCATCAAGCAGCTTGACGAGGGCGGCGTGCCGATCACCGAACTCCGGGCCTGCGGCGGATTGCCGGGCAAGAACCCGCTCCTCATGCAGATTTTCGCCGACGTGACGAACCGCGAAATCAAGATTGCCGCCAGCGACCAGGCCGTGGCCCTGGGATCGGCCATGTGGGGTGCCGTGGCGGCCGGCACGGAGTCGGGCGGCTACGACACCATCAGCGACGCCGCCGTGAAGATGGCTCGCCTCAAAGACGTGGTGTACACACCGAATCCCGACAATCACGCTATGTATCAGAAACTGTTCGCGGAGTATGAGCGGCTCCATGACCTGTTTGGACACGGCGGCGATATGCTGATGAAGAATCTGAAGAGCATCAAGCTGTCCGTGCGGGAAGGAGACTGACCGTCATGAGGAAAGAGTCGCTCGCCTTCCTGAAACAGCTCGTCACCACGCCGAGTCCGGCGGGGTCCGAGGAACGGATCCAGGAAGTCTGCAAAGAATACGCGGCGCCCTACGTGGACGACGTGTACAAGGATGTCCACGGGAACCAGTACGCCGTACGAAACTCCGGAGCCAAGCTCCGGGTCATGCTGGCGGGCCATGTCGATGAGATCGGGTTGATGGTCAACCATGTCGACGACAAGGGATTCCTGAGCGTCGTGCCGGTCGGTGGCGTGGATACCGCGATTCTGGGCGGGCAGCGCGTGCAGGTGCATGCCGCGTCGGGCCCCGTGCCGGGCGTGATCGGCCGGACGGCCATCCATCTGACCGAGCCCGAAGACCGCGGGAAGGCCCTGAAGCTCCATCAGATGTGGGTGGACATCGGCGCGAAGAACAAGAAAGACGCCGAAAAGGCCGTGGCAATCGGCGACCCCATCACCATCGATGCCGGCTTCGTGAGTCTTCGGAACGACACCGCCGTGGCGCGTGCCTTCGACGACCGGATTGGGGCGTTCGTGTGCATCGAGGCCATGCGCCTGTTGGCCAAGCGCAAGATCAATTGCGCCCTCTATTGCGTGACGACCGTGCAGGAAGAGATTGGCCTACGCGGCGCGACCACCAGCGCCTACGGGTGCAATCCACATGCGGGACTCGCGGTGGACGTGGATCACGCCATGGACTATCCCACCGCGGACACCAAGAAGTACGGCGGCGGCAAGATCCATGGAGGCCCGGTGATCTCCCGGGGTCCCAACATCAATCCCGTGGTCGGGAAAGGCCTCATCGAAGTGGCGCGGAAGAAGAAGCTGCCCTATCAGGTCGCGGCCGCACCGCGCGGAACGGGCACGGACGCCAACGCCATGCAGTTGAGCCGGGGCGGGGTGGCTACGGGCCTCATCGGCATTCCGAACCGTTACATGCATTCGCCGGTGGAATTGGTGTCTCTGAAGGACGCGGAGAACGCCGCCAAACTCATCGCGGAATGGGTGCTCACGCTGAAACCCAGTACGAATTTCATCCCCTAGGACGAACAAATACAATGCGCCCCGGCGCGGGCCGGATCCAGCGAGATCCTAAGGCGCCGGGGCGCATTTCGTTTCCGCTTCCGTGGCCCCTCTATTCGTCGACGTATTCGCGGAGCCCTTCCTCGGGGTCGGGCACCACGAGAGGCGTCAGGGCGCTTGGATCGACGACATCGGCGATCTTGGGCGCCTTTGCCTGTATGAACTGATGCCATTCATCGGCTGTTTCGAAGTTGACCTTGGTGCTATCCGTGCTCCACAACTTGGCCAGCGCATTGCGTGAAGCGTTGAACACCCGGTCGCTGTTGCTGTCAACCCCTTCGAGAAGCGCGAGCGAGGCGCGCTTGTCGCCGACCTCGCCGAGTGCGTGTGCCGCGGTCACCTGAATCTCGCGGTCCTGGTCGATCATGCCTTGGGCGAGCCGTTCGACGCCCTTCTCTTTCATGGTGGTCCCGATCAACTCAAGCGCCTTGGCTCGGTTGGTGGGGGTCAGATCCTGCGACCGAATGAGCAGCATGCGCTCGGACCCTTCCGGATCCATCTCGACCATGAGCTGCATCATCTCGGGCACCCTCGGCCCGCGCATGTACGGAAGGCAGGCGCCCAAATACTTGTGGACGGGCAGCTCTCTTCCCAAGGCCAGAAGCTGATCGCGCGCTTCCTTCACGACCATGGGGTCGTCCTTGTTGAGTTGAGCCACGATGGATCGAACCTGATCCCGCTGTTCCCGCGTCAGGCCTGTCCGGTCGCGCATGATGTCGTTGTGCTTGCGTGCACGGATCTCATTGAGGCTGTAAGTGCCCTCGGCGTCGTTCTCTTCCACGGACGCGACCTGGCTCACCGGGAACACCATACGGCCGCCGTTGACCTCCAGCATGACACAGTTCGGGTTGGGGCGGGAGACCGTTCCGTTGAGCTTGCTCCCGTCCTTGAAGTGGACCGTGTCGGCGCCCGCAACCAGGGCGGTTGCGACGACCATGCATGTGAGCACGATACTCCGACGATTCATGGGCCTTCTCCTTGCATACGTGTTCAACGCGGCTCACTTAGTAGCGCATGGCAATGCGGCGGAACTCGACCTGGGTCGTGTCTTCAACGCGAAGGAAGTCGGCCACGCGCTTGTCGTAGTAGAGGCGCAGACCGGTGTTCGCCTTGTCGCTACTGTCAATCATGAGCACCCCGAGATCCGCGCACACGATGCTGCCGCGAATCTCAAATGTGCCGTAGCAGCGGGACTTGTGGCGTCCGTTGCTACGGATCACCGAGAAGATGCTGTTGTTCGAGTAGAGCAGCCCGTCGAATCTCCAGGGCTGACGGCCGCCCTTGGCCTCGCGCGCGCGCTCGTCGTCCCACCAGAAGTGGCGGAGCTGGTCCTCGCTCATCCAGTAGTTCTTGGGGTTGAGACTATGGACCGCCGCGCCGGTCGTATCGGAGATGACCTCGACGCCCGGGCAGAAATAGTTGACCGCGTGCTCAAGGAGGCTGCTATTCGTCACATCTTCGGTGATGTACTCGTAAACGGGCGCCGTGTCGCGGAGTTGATAGTACCTGGGCGTGTAACTGGGGTCCGCCTCGGCCTTGAGATGTTCCATACGGTTGAACAGCATCAGTTCGGACGTGGTGAAGCTGTACATGCCTTCGTCGCCCACACCCCAGCCCGCGTCGGCCGCGCCGTCGTCGAAGTAACCAACCTCGGTCTTCTCACCGTTCGACATGGTCTGCTCGTAGTGTTCATGGTCCATGCGGATGAACTTGCCCTGCCAGACGTAGGGGTCTACATAGTCGGGGCTGCCGTTCTTCCAGTTGTTCTTGGCGCGGTTGGTCGTGTAATCGCCAATCATGATGCTGCCACCAGTCGTGAGGGCGAACCCGTTCTCGGTACCGTCATCGGCCACACCAAACTCGCCGGCCCCATCCGCGTAGGTGACATCACCTACGATGTACGCGTTGCCCCGAACGTACAACTGGCCCCACCCCTTGATGGGCCCTTTGATGATGACGTCGCCGTCAACCGCAACCCGCTTGTCGATGACGATGGGGTCGTTCTCGTTGCCTACGAGAATCAAGTTGCCGTCGTAGTAGCCGTCATTGGCGAGGTCGACCAACGCATCGTTCGACGAGGTCGGCAGGGCGTCACCCACGTATGCCGAACCGTCCGCCACGCCGTACGCCACGCCGCCCTGAATGGAGCCGTCTTCGTTCGGGTCCAACTCGAAATGCACCGAGCCGTTGGAGCTGTTCATGACACGCTCGAATTCCAGGTCGCTCACGCACCGATCGCCGTCGTCGTCCGGAATGGGCGCCGGGAAGCTCTCGGGGAGGTTGCCGTCGGTCATCTGGGTCTCGTCGGATGGGTAGTCGAGGTAGAGGTTGGCGAACTGGTTCGGCCGCCCATCTCCATCGGTGCCGGCGTTGACCATGTCGGTCTCGCTCAGGTTTCCGGAGGTATTCTGGATCAGCTTGCCGTTGTCGCTGCTGAACTGGTAGCCGTTGAACGACGAACTGGCAACGCCGCTTGCGCTAATCTCGTTGCCGTTCTTGTCGTACACGCGGCCGCGGGTATAGACCGTGCCCGCGACGTTCGATTCGGCTTCGCCGGTGCGGATCAGCAGGGACTCCAGCGCGGCAACCTTGATTCGGTCGAACGTGTTGTACCCGTCGGGATTGGTCTTGTCGCGTTCCAGATCGAGACTCATGAATTCGGCGTGGCACAGGATGCAGTTGATGTTGTTCGCCATAATGCCGAACTCGAACCCCTGGAACAGTTCGCCCGCCACCCGGACGGTCTGGGTGAGCGTGCGCGTCACGCCGCCCTTCTCGCCGGTAGCCTGAATCGTCATCGTGGTCCCGGTGAGGTCGTCGAACCGTTCCACGGATAGCGTCGAGATACGGCTGCCCGAAGGCAGGATGATGGGCGAATTGTCCGTGGGATTCACGAGATACGCGGGATCGCTCATGTCGAACGCGCCGCTGCCATCCGCATCCCACTCGCCGCCGTCCTGGCCGCCGCTTCCGTTGGTGTCCTCGTTGGTGTCCACGAGATCGTCGATAAACACCCGATAGGAGGCCAAGTTGCCGGTTGTGTTGCCGTTGCCCGTGACATACTGATTCCACACGCGTTCAATGGCAACGTCGATGCCCGCCTTGCATGCTTCGTCCAACTCGGTCTGAAGAATCGCCGAGTCGGTGTGCCGCTTGGTGACATGGGCTCGATGGACCACGACTGCTACGGCGCCGAGAATCAGCATCAGGGCGAACAGCGCGATCATAAGGGCCACGCCTTCCTGATGGGAACGATTTCTACGCATAGGTACACCCTCCATCCGGCAATCCCTAGTTCGTAAGGTAGATATTGTGCGTGGCTGTGGCCGTGACGGGATGCGTTCGCTGGTTGGCGACGAGTCTCGACGCGGTGACGGTCAGGGTCAAGAGATCCCCGTTACGCACAATCTGCACACTGCTGAGATCGTTGACGGCCCCGATGACCGACGACTCCCCCGGGTCGTCTGAATCTCCGTCGTCGTTGCGGTCCTGTAGCCGAACAATCCTGCGAGTGAGCACACCGTCTTCGTCAACATCCTCTCCGGAATCGAGGCGGTTGTTGGAATTCAAATCCTCGTTGATGTATCGGTACGTAATGGGGGCGCTCCAGTTGCGGCCCGTGCCGTCGATGGGCACCTGGAACTGCACCTCCATCATGCTTCCTTCGGTCGGGGATTCGCTGATGACCAATGGGTTCAAGGGCGGGCTGAGCGAATCGTCGGCCTTTCGGGATGCGATCTGAAGCTCGCGGCTGAGGCCCGTCATGATGTCGCGCACGTTACGCTGCACATCGCCCTTCGCCTGAGACACCGCCACCGACCGGCTACACGACATGAGCGCAACGAATCCCAAGCCCGTGATCACCGTGAGGATCGCCAGCGAGATCGACAACTCGACCAATGTGAAACCTGCTCGTCGCATGGCGCGCCCTCCTATCGGTCCGTCAGCATGGTCGCAACGGACACGTTCAGCGTCCTGCCCCGAAGGTCCAGCCACTGACTGGTGACATTGACCTGGAGCGGATTGGCCGAGACATTGGTGTACTGGACCGTGATCGTCTGCTGCGTCATGGAACCCAAGTCCGTCACCACACTGTTGTCCGGCCACTCCGCTATGATCGCGTCAGGGAAAGCATCGGGACTGGCGTCGCGTACGTTGCGCATGGCGTTGAGGACCGCCGTGCAATCACGCACCGCGGCGAATTTCTGGTTCTGCACGTCCATCGCCACATAGTACGAGACGAGGGCACGGGCCGTTCCTGCCAGGATGATCAGGAACACGGCCACCGCGATCGTCAGTTCGAGGAGCGTAAAACCCTCGTTCTTCCTGCGCTTCGTTTTGACCATAGCTGCGCACTCCGTGTGTATGGGACCCACCGTTTACGGAGCGTTAGGGGAGGTAGAGAGCGGGGCAAGAAAACAGCACGAACAACACCCCATGTCTCGACACGGAAGGTTCCTCTTCTTGGAACCGTCCTCCCTCGCTCCAAGCGCGGGACAAGCATAGGGTTTCCCCCAACCGCACCGCGCCTACGGAACTTCAAAAGTGTTTGGCTCGCACTCGAAGCAGATGACGCGGACCACCGTACTATTTTTCACGCCAAGAGGAGTATGCCACAAAAGCTCGCTGAATGCAAAACCTATCCACCATGATGTAGGTGGAAATCCTCGCTCCACTAGGGGTTGTGGGGAGGGGGCTAATTCGAGTTTCCTGGGAAACGCCTAGCCGAGGGGCACCGTCCCGGCTCCTTCCGCCGGTGCCGACGCGATGACCTGGCCCTCAATACCGGTGCGGTCCCGGTACGAGGCGAGCAACGCGCTCCCGAAGGCGTCGATGTGGGCGGTCTCGACGAGGTTGACCGTGCATCCCCCGAATCCGGCACCGGTCATCCGTGCGCCGAGGCAGCCGGGCAGGTCGCGCGCGATGTCCGTCATGGCGTCGAGTTCGGGGCAGGTGACTTCGTAATCGTCGCGGAGGCTGTCGCCGGAAGCATTCATGAGTGCGCCCAAAGCGGCTGCATCCCCGTCGCGCATGGCCTGGCAGGCTTCGCGGGTGCGTTCGTCCTCGGTGATGACGTGGCGCGCCCGTCGGAACACATTGTCGGGCAAGGACTTCTCGCAGTCATTCAGATCCCGCATGGTGTAGTCGCGGAGGTGGCTACCCTCCTTGTCGGACGAGGGCTTCATGGCCTCCACGGCCGCGGCGCATTCGGCGACCCGCTCGTTGTACTTCGACGCCGCCAGTCCCCGCGTGACCCCCGTGTTGGCGATTACGAACCGGGCACTCGGGAAGGCCACAGGCACGAGGTCGTAATCGTGAGAGCGGCAGTCGAGGAACAGGGCGTGGCCCTCGCGGCCGAGACGGACAATGAACTGATCCATGATGCCGCTGTTCACGCCGAGGAAATGGTTCTCAACACGTTTGCCGAGCTGCGGTCCGTCCGGGCCCTCGATGGCGAAGCCCCCAAGCTGCTCAAACATGACCAGCGTCGCCATTTCAAGACTGGCGGAGCTGCTGAGCCCAGACCCGATGGGCACATCGCCCAGGATGACCAAATCGGCTCCGTGCAAGGGCTTATCGAGTTTGGAGAGTTCGTAGGCGACCCCCACGACATAGTCAATCCAGGACTCGCCGGGATTGCGTTCCCAGACGCCCAGCGGGGCCTGGACCGCGCGGTCCAGGTTGGTGGCATAGGCGTTGAGTACATTGTCGTCACGCCGACGGGCGAGAATGACCGTCTCCTGCTCGATGGCCATGGGCAGCACGAACCCGTGGTTGTAGTCGGTGTGTTCGCCGATGATGTTGACCCGGCCGGGTGCCCGCGTAGCAATCTCGGGCTCGGCGTCAAACCGGGACTGGAAGACCTCTTTGGCGTGGGACAGGTTGATACTCACTGGTCGGCTCCCCGTGCGCGTTCACTGTGGAACGATAGGCTGCGCAAAGAAACGGCGCGCCGAAGCGCGCCGTATGAATTCACCAAATCTCAGACTCTTCCCGTCAGACCAAGGTCACTTCCGTATCCGGGTCGAAGAAGTGGGTCCGGGTCATGTCGATATCCAGCACGAACTGTTTGTTGACCTCGGGCTCCTGGTCGGACTCGATGCGCGCCGTGACGGACTGACCGCCGAAGTCGAGATACAGATAGATCTCCGATCCCATAGGCTCGACCACTTCCACGTTGGCCGTCACGCTTCTGCCGTCAACAGACTGCTGCGACTCGTTGTGCTCGAATTGCTCGGGGCGCACACCGCACACGACGGTCTTGCCTGCGTAGCCTTCCATGACGGCGCGATGCTCGTCGGCCACGAGGAGGTCGATCCCGGCCTCGGGACGGACGAAACGGACCTGGCCGTTTTCGGCCACAATCTTGCCGTCGACGAAATTCATGGGCGGGCTGCCGATGAAACCGGCAACGAACTTGTTCACCGGCGAGTTGTAAAGACCGAGCGGGCTCGCAATCTGCTGGATTTCTCCGTCAAGCATCACCACGATGCGGTCGCCCATGGTCATGGCTTCGACCTGATCGTGGGTCACGTAGACCATAGTGGACTGCAGGCGCGTATGGAGTTTGCTAATCTCGGCGCGCATCTGCACGCGGAGCTTGGCGTCGAGGTTCGACAGGGGTTCATCGAACAAGAACACCTTGGGCTGGCGCACAATCGCACGGCCCACGGCCACACGCTGGCGCTCACCGCCCGACAAGGCCTTCGGTTTGCGGTCGAGCAGGCGCTCGATGCCCAGGATCTGGGCCGCATCGCGGACGCGCTTGTCGATCTCTTTCTTCGGGTACTTGCGGAGCATCAACCCGAATGCCATGTTCTTGTACACGGTCATGTGCGGATAGAGCGCGTAGTTCTGGAACACCATCGCGATATCGCGATTCTTGGGCGGCACATCGTTGACGAGCGTGTCGCCAATGTAGATTTCGCCCTCGCTCACCTCCTCGAGTCCGGCGACCATACGGAGCGTCGTCGACTTGCCGCAGCCCGATGGGCCGACAAGCACCACGAACTCCTTGTCGTCTACGACGAGGTTCGCACCCTTCACGGCCTCAACGCCGCCGGGGTAGATCTTCTTGACAGATTTAAGTTCAACCCTTGCCATACGTTACCTGCCTCCCCCAAAATGGGTGTTGCCTTCAATCACGTGGGAAGGAAACGGCACATTCGACCGCAATTCGGCACTATACAGAAGGCACAGGGGGGAGTCAAGCGTGTGAGCGGCAGGGCAATCGCACTAAAAGCTAGACCTGCATGATGAGTTCTTCGAGGTAGGAGTTGTCCCATGCAGCTTGTTTACGCTTTCCCTTGACGCCGCGCTTGCTGGTTTTGTTTTTCTTCAC
>JAAEQP010000991.1 GCA_024231375.1 bacterium
GATCCCCAGACGGCCACCCAGTTGCCCGCGCCGTCCGTCGTCACAGGGCAATATAAGTCATCACCGGAGTCCGTAGCGGCGTTGGTGTTGAGTGCGGCGGGTGCTGTCCAGGTGGCGCTATTGTTGGTTGATCGCGACACCAGAATGTCCAAGTCCGACCCGATGCCCGGCCCGATGTTCGGTTCACTCGACCGCCACACGGCCACCCAGTTGCCCGCGCCGTCCGTCGTCACTCGGGGGTAGGTGTCATGTTCGGAATCGGACCCGGCGTTGGTATTCAGTGCCATGGGCGGAGAGAAGCCTGACGGCGGCGGCATGACCGACACGAGGATGTCGTAGTCCGTGCCGATGCCGGCCCCAATGTTCGGCTCTTCCGACATCCATGCAACCACCCAGTTACCAGCCCCGTCCGTTGCCGCTTGCGGAAACCAGTCGCGTCCAGAGTCCGTAGCAGCGTTGGTGTTGAATGCGGCCGGTGCTGTCCAAATTGTCCCGTTGTCCGTAGAGCGCGATACCAGGATGTCGCCGTCCGTGCCGATGCCCGACCCAATGTCGGGTTCATAGGAATACCAGACAGCCACCCAGTTGCCCGCGCCGTCCGTCGTCACTTGCGGGCACCAGTCGCCTCCCGAGTCGGTGGCGGCGTTGGTATTGAGGGCAGCGGGTGCGGTCCAGGTCGCGCCGTTGTCCGTGGACCGGGATACCAGGAAATCGTAGTCGGTCCCGATGCCCGACCCGATGTTGGCTTCCGTCGATCCCCAGACGGCCACCCAATCGCCCATGCCATCCGTCGTCACTTGCGCGCGCCTGTCGCCTCCTGAGTCGGTGGCGGCGTTGATATTGAGGGCAACGGGCGCTGTCCAAGTAGCTCCGTTATTCGTGGAACGGGATACCAGAATGTCCCAGTCAGTCCCGATGCCTGCCCCGATGTTCGCCTCCTCCGATTCCCACACAGACACCCAGTTGCCTGCGCCGTTCGTCGTCACTTTGGCATATCTGTCGTCCCTCGTGTCGGAATCAGCATTGCTGTTCAGCGCGGCAGGCACGGTCCACGTAGCGCCGTTGTCCGTCGAGCGGGAGATCAGAATGTCGTAGTCCGTGCCGATGCCCGCGCCAATATTGGATTCTTCGGAATCCCATACAGCCACCCAGTTACCAGCCCCGTCAGTCGTCACTTCTGATTCCCAGTCGTTGCCGGAGTCCGTGGCAGCGTTGGTGTTCAGGGCGGCAGGCGCCGTCCATGTGGCACCGTTGTCCGTGGAACGAGACACCAGGATGTCGCCGTCCCCACCGATGCCCGCCCCGATGTCCGGCTCGTACGATGCCCATACAGCCACCCAGTTGCCCGCGCCGTCCGTCGTCACCTGTGGCTCCACGTCACCACCAGAGTCCGTCGCGGCGTTGGTGTTCAGGGCGGCGGGCGGGGTCCAGGTGAGGCCGTTGTCCGTGGACCGGGATACCAGGATGTCGTAGTCCGCGCCAATGCCCGCCCCGATGTCCGGCTCGTCCGATGCCCATATGGCGACCCAGTTGCCTGCCCCGTCCGTTGTGATTTGAGGCAATTCGTCCCATCCAGAGTCGGTGGTGGCGTTGGTGTTCAACGCGGCAGGGGGTGAATTTCCGAATTGTGCCAAGGGTGGCTCGCCCACGTTCAGGGTGACGGTGTTCGAGTAGACGGTGCCGTTGAGGTCGTCCACCTGACAGGAGTAGTTGCCCACGTTCGAGAGGGTCACCGTGTCAATGACCAGTGTGTTCGTGGCCGTCCCCCAGACCCCGCCGCCGTCCGTCATCATGAAGCCGTTGAAATACCAGAGGTACGTCAGTGGTGGCGTGCCGGTCGCGGTCAGCGCGAATTCCGCCGCACCCCCCTCGGCTACGAGCACGTTCTGGGGTTGGGTGGTGATGGTCGGCTGTGCCTGAACACCGAACGCGACCCCAACCACGATCAACAGTACGATTAGACATGCTTGCTTCATTGTCGTCATTCTCCAGTTAGAGCTATGTCGTTGACATAGCTAGACCATCCAGAATGGTGCGTTGCCCCGATTGCCCCAGGAGATACCGCTCAGCCCATATTGGATATTGGCATTCCTTTACATTTCTTGTCAAGGGGAGGCATCAGGGCAATCGCACTAAAAGCTAGACCTGCATGATGAGTTCTTCGAGGTAGGAGTTGTCCCATGCAGCTTGTTTACGCTTTCCCTTGACGCCGCGCTTGCTGGTTTTGTTTTTCTTCAC
>JAAEQP010000992.1 GCA_024231375.1 bacterium
AAACCTTCTACAACCGACGACGTTTGCATAGCGCCATTGGCTACCAGACACCACTGAACTTTGAAGCTCAATTCATGGCTGGAGTAATCTGCCCCCACGTGTCCGCAAATTCGAGGTAACTCCACTTCTGGGAAGAAACCACCCCCGGACCCCCTCAAAGAAGCTTGAGGCGTTGCTTCGCAACGCGGGCGCGTGGCAGGCACGCATCTTTGTTTGTAGTGCGCCGTTTACGGCGTTCTTTGGTCTGTGCCGGTCAGAAGAACTAAAGGCCGCACCACAGACTGAAGAGGGAGACCGCGGGGGCAAGATGTGGCACGGCCATCTTGGCCGTGATCTTCGGGTGGCAGGTTGAATCACGGGCTGGAAGCCCGTGCCACGGCGGAGGCCAGGAAATGGAGGCCGGCCACAGGGGGGAGGGGAATCGGTCGGATCGGTCTGATGGGACGGCGGGCAGGCAATGGACGGTTGGGGCTGTTACAGACCTTTTACACCCGGTTTCGGAAATCTCAGGTAGGGTGAAGGTGAGACGTTAACCAAGACCGAACTGAAGAGGACAACAGCCATGTCACGCATCTTACTTGCCACTGCACTGACGTTAGCGTTTGCCGTGGCGGCGCATGCCGCGGATACTCCCGAGCTTTGGCCGGACCTGCCCATTGTGGAACTCACGGTCTTCAAGGATGGGCACGCGTTCGTCGTGCATGAGGGCGACGTGCCGACCACGGAATCGGGCGATGTGGTGCTCGATGGGTTGCCGAATCCCGTGTTGGGCACGTTCTGGCCGGCGTGTCTCGACGACCGCGCCACACTCGTGAGTGTGGTGTCGGGCACGGATACCGTTCAGAAGGATCAGGCTGTCGCGGACCTCCCTTCCCTGCTTCGTGCGAACGTGGGCCGCAAGGTCGTGGTCACGGACCACAACGGAGAGGTCATTCCCGGAACCATTGTGGAAGCGGGTTCAGGCGAGGCCGAGTCCGGCGCGCAGCAGGCGGCGCCTCCCACAGGTGACTTGCTTCTCCTTCGCACAGATGAGGGGCTCATGGCGTTGTCCATGAGCCGCGTCCGCGACGTGCGGTTCCCGGGCGAACACAGCCTGACGCACCCCAAGGACGAGGAACGCCATCGGTTGACGCTCCGCCTGGACTGGGGCGGTAGGACGCCGGCGAAGTCCGTCCGCATCGGTCTCGTGTACGTTCAGTTCGGGTTTCGCTGGATTCCGGGGTACCGCGTGGACTTGGACGGCGAAGGCCTTGCGACGGTGGAACTGGAAGGCACCCTCATCAACGAATTGGCGACCCTGCACGATGCCACGGTTCACCTTGTCGTTGGCGTACCCAACATCACGTTTGCGGGCAAGGCCGACCCCATGGGGCTGCAACAGGCAGCCGCGGCCGTGTCACGGGCGCTGCTGACGCAAGGCGACCCCGCCGGCGCGGGGATGATGTTGAACACCTTCAGCAACAGCATCATGACCCAGACAAGGATGTCGGAATCCGTGCGTCCGGTTTCGCAGCCCGCCCTTGACCTCGGGCCGGATGTCCAGTCGCAGGGGACCGAAACCGGCGCGGACCTGTTCGTGTTCGATGTGCCGAACGTGTCGCTACGCAAGCATGAGCGCATGGTCGTGCCCATTGCCCAGTACGAAATGGACTACGCAGACGTCCACCGGCTGGTCATTCCGCCGTTGCCGCCCATGGAATTGCGGGCCCATTTCGACTCAAACCTGCAGGCGCGCTATGCCCAGGCATTGCGTGCCCCGAAAGTCGTGCACGTGGCCCGGTTGCACAACACCAGCGCCCATCCGCTGACCACCGCGCCTGCCCTGGTGTTGCGTGACGGCATGCTCATCGGGCAGACCCTCATGGCGTACACGTCCCAGGGCGGCTACGCCGATGTGGAACTCACCAAAGCCATCAATATCCAGGTTCAACCCGAGGACACCGTTTCGAAACGCGGCCCTGAATCGATCGCGCGGCACGGCACCCGCTTCGAACGGGTGCATATGCGCAGCACCATCGACCTGACGAACTTCCGTCGGGATCCCGTGACCGTGGAAGTGGTGCGCTACACCTTCGGCACCGTGGAAGACGCCGGCGAGGGCACGGCGTCCACCCTGAGCCTGCTTGAGGCCCACAGCGGGTCCTTCCAGGTCGACTGGGAGGCCTTCCGTCACGTCCCGTGGTGGCATCACATCAACGACGTCGGCCGCATCGTCTGGACGGTTGAACTGAAGCCCGGCAAATCGCGGACACTCGAATACGACTGGGGCTATTTCGCGAATTGATTGGCCGAACCCCGGACCGATTCCGGTGTCTCAACATGTGAACGCGTAGGAATCGAACAAGGAGTGAGCCATGAACAGAGCAACGACAACCGCTACCATCGCGTTCCTGATTCTGGTACTTGGCGTGGCCCTCGGTGCACACGCTCAGCGATCCGTGGAGTCGTCTTTCGCGGACAACGTGGTGGTGCCGCAAACCCGTGTGCTTCCAATGGATCCGCGGGGCGCTGTGGTCATCGAGCGCGTCGAAGCGGATGTGAAGATCGTCGATCAGATCGCCACCACGACCATGATCGTGCATTTGAAGAACCCCACGAACCGGCGGCTCGAATCGGAGCTGCTCGTGCCCGTGCCCGACGAAACCGTCGTCAAAGGATTCTCCTTCGAGGGTCCGGGTGGGGAGATGACCGCCAAGATCCTCCCGCGCGACGAGGCACGCCGTATCTACGAGTCCATCGTGTCCAAGCTGCGCGACCCTGCGCTGCTGGAGTTCGCGGGGTATAACATGGTGCGGTCCAGTGTGTTCCCCGTTGAACCCCACGGATCACAGCACATCCGGCTGGTGTACGAGAACCTGCTTCCGGTGGACGGCGACCGCATCGACTACGTATTGCCGCGGAGCGAATCGCTGGATTACACCGTGCCGTGGTCCATCGACGTTCGGGTGAAGACGACGGCGCCCCTGTCGACCGTGTACTCGCCGAGTCACGACATCACCACATCGCGCGTCAATCCGCGTGTCGTGAAGGTGGCCATCACTGACGAGGCGGCCAAGGATGCCGGCGCGTTCCGGTTGTCCTATCTTGCTGAGCGCGATGGGCTTACGGCATCGCTGATGGCCTACCCGGACGAGGACACGGACGACGGATACTTCCTCTTGCTGGCCGGTACGCCTGCCGGGATTCGGGAGTCGTCGGACCAGCCCGCCATTCGCCGGGAGATTACCCTGGTGCTGGACCGGTCGGGCAGCATGAACGGCAAGAAACTGGAGCAGGCTCGCGAGGCCGCGATTCAGACCTTGGCGGCATTGGACGATGGCGAGCGGTTCAACCTCATCGTGTACAACTCCACAGTGGACCGCTTTTCCGAGGAACCCGTTGTGAAGAGCGACGCGTCTGTTGAGCGGGCGCGCGCCTATCTGAAGGGCGTGAAAGCCAGGGGCGGCACCAACATACACGACGCGCTTGTGGAGGCCTACGGCCAGAAACCGACGGACGGCAACCTGCCGATCGTGCTGTTTCTCACCGATGGTCTTCCCACGGTCGGGCAGACCTCCGAGGCCGTCATCCGCGACGTGGCCACCAAACGGAATCCCCACAACCGGCGCACGTTCACGTTCGGCGTGGGCGTCGACGTGAACACGCCGTTGCTGGAGAAGATCGCCAACGAGACGCGGGCGGTCGCTACGTTCGTTCTCCCCAACGAAGACATCGAGGTCAAGGTTGGCCGTGTGTTCGACCGACTCCAGGGCCCGGTTCTCTCCAGCCCTGAACTGATCGTGGTGGGGGCCAACGGCCGACCCGCGCCGGGCCGGGTGCGCGACGTGATGCCCGCGAAACTTCCCGATCTGTTCGAGGGCGACCAGTTGGTGGTGCTTGGGCGGTATGTTGGCCAGAAGCCGTTGCGGTTCAAGCTGGACGGCAACTACTTCGGCGAGAAGAAGACGTTCAACTTCACGTTCAAGCTCGACAAGCCTGCCAAGCGCAACGCCTTTGTGCCGCGTCTGTGGGCGAGTCGGCAGATCGCGTTTCTCGTGGACGCCGTGCGCGCCATGGGGGCCGACGGCCGACCCGGCCAGAGCGGTCAACCCACCGACCCGCGCATGAAAGAACTGGTCGATGAAATCGTGCGGCTGTCGACGGAGTTCGGGATTTTGACCGAATACACGGCGTTTCTCGCGCAGGAAGGCACCGACCTGGCCCAGACCCGCGAGATTCAAGAAGAGGCGGCCGATGTTCTCAACCGACGCGCCGTCAGCGTGCGGTCCGGGCTGGGAGCGGTCAACCAGGAAACCAACAAGGCCGTTATGGCCAAGCCGAAGCTGTCCAAGTCGAACAAGTTTCTTGACGCCCGGATGAACAAAGTCGAGGTGAAGAGCGTACAGCAGATGAACGATCGCGTCGTGTATCGAAAGGGCGGGCAGTGGATGGAGGCCAAGGTGGCGGCCAAGGCCACGAAGAAGGCCGACCGAACGGTGGTGTTCGCGTCGCCCGAGTTCTTCCAGATTGTGCAGCGCCTTGTGAAGCTGAACCGTCAAGGGGTGGTTGCCCTGCGCGGCGACATCCTGTTTGAACTTGACGGCGAGACCATTCTGGTGAAGGTACCGTGACCGCGTCACGGATAGTGCGAAGATAGGAGACAGAACTATGAGACACCTTGCGATTCTCGTGTGCCTTGCCCTGGCGGCAGGCGCCCATGCCCAAGCCGCGGACGAGATCATGCCGCCGCCGCCCGAAGGGCCCATCGTGGACGTCGTATTCGTCCTGGACACGACCGGCAGCATGTCGGGTCTGATCCAGGCCGCGAAGGAGAAGGTCTGGGCCATCGCCAACACGCTCGCCCTGGCGGATCCCACGCCCGAAATCCGGATGGGGTTGGTAGGGTATCGTGATCGTAGCGACGAGTATGTCACTCGTGTCACAGATCTTACCGATGACCTGGACGCGGTTTACGGCAAGCTGATGGAGTTCACAGCCAACGGGGGTGGTGACACGCCCGAGAGCGTCAACCAGGCCTTGCACGAGGCGGTGACCAAGCTTGATTGGTCGAAGGAAGACGACACGTACCGGGTGATCTTTCTGGTAGGCGACGCGCCGCCGCACATGGACTACGAACAGGACGTGAAGTACCCGGCCACGTGCAAGAAGGCCGCCAAGAAGGGCATCTTCGTCAACACCATCCAGTGTGGCGACATCAGCAGCACGGCACCCATCTGGCGCGAGATCGCGGCCAAGGCGGAGGGCAAGTACTTCCGCGTCGAGCAATCGGGCAACGCCATCCTTGCGGGCACGCCCTTCGACGAAGAACTGGACCAACTTGCCTCCCAAATGGAGGGCACGCGTCTCTATTACGGGAGCGCCGCGGTGCAGGCGGAGATGGCGGAGCGAGTGGCGGATTCGCGGCGCACGGTGGCGGCCGCGCCGGTAGCGGCCAAAGCGGCTCGGGCGTCGTTCAGCGCCAAGGCCGCTGGGATGAAGAACTTCGCGGGCAAGAACGAACTGGTCCTCGACTACTCGGACGGCAAGGTGGCGCTGGATGACTTGGAGGAAGCCGAGTTGCCGGCTGAAATGAAGGGCAAATCCAAGGAAGAGCAACAGGCGCACCTTGAGAAGATGGCGAAGGACCGCAAGGAACTTGTCGAGAAGATCGAAGCGCTCAGCAAGAAGCGGCAGGCCCACATCAAGCAGCAGCTCGAGAAGAGCAATCTCGACAAGAAGGGCACCTTCGATTACAGCGTGTTCGAGTGCATCCAGACCCAGGCTGCCAAGAAGGGACTCACGTACAAGGAAGACGGGCCCGCTCTCTAACCGGCGCGTCCGCGACCTTCCTCAGCAACGCCGCGGCCCTTGTCTCCGGGGCCGCGGCGACGTCTATTCCTTGCCGCGTCCGTCGAACCAGAAGGTTTCGAACTCCTCGAAGGCGGATGCGAGGGCGTCGACATTCTCCGGCGAGGTCGGGGGATAAATGCCGCAGATCATTTCGAGGCCGCCTTTGCGCGACCCGAGGGTGCGGACCTCTTCCTCGACGAGATCGTGGATCTCGGCGGGGGTGCCGTAGGGCACTATGGTTTGACGGTCGACGTCGAGACGAATGCACACTTTGCCTTTGAACTCGCGGCGGAGGTCGTCGATGCCGTTGCACAGGTCCTGGGGGTTGATGATGGTGACGCCGGCCATGATGAGGTCGTCGATGAGGTCCATGATGTAGCCGTCGCTGTGCTGCATGACGTGGCAGCCTTGTTCGGTGAAGGGTTTGATGAGCTTGTCGTAGGACGGACGGCAGTATTTGCGGAACATGTCGGGACTGATGATGGACGCGGTCTGCGTGCCCAAATCCTCGCCGATGGAGAACAGGTCGATGCCCATGCCCACATACTGGTCGACGATGGCCCGGTTGTGCTCGTAGATCGCGTCGATGAGCTTCCACAACATGGGGTCTTCGACGGCCATGTCGAGCATCATGTTTTCGAACCCGCGTACGTAGGTGAGGCGCATAAAGAAGAAGCCATGAGGCAGGCCGCCTTCCGCCAAGTCGCCGCGGGCTCTGGCGTCCACAATGCCCTTGCGCGCGGCATCCCAATCGGCCGGCCCGCGGTCGCCGGTTTGCAGCGGATCGGGTGCCTGCCACTGGTCCCAGTTGCCCCAGCTCTCCAA
Organism: bacterium; assembly: GCA_024231375.1. Next base: position 6,655 of record JAAEQP010000992.1, read on the forward strand.
GGGCGCCTTGGTGACGACGCCCTCGATGCCGTTGACGCTGGTTTCCCAAGTGCAGCCCCAGGAGTCGGTAAACGGCACGCCCACCGTATGAGCAGGACCGAAGTCGAAGGTATCCCAATCCCGCTGCCCTTTCATGAACCCCGGCCAGATGCGCAGGTGCCGTGCTACGACGTCTTCCATCTCGTCGCGCCATTGGTCCCACGACGCGTTGGAGATACTGATGTTCATGGGCATGCGTTCCGGGGTTTCGAACGACGCGTTGCGCAGGTAGTTCTCGCGGTTGCTCAGTGCCATGGGTGCAGCCTCCAAGGATTGGGTTGTGAACCGGGGCCATCATGCCCTCGCCGTCTAGCGCGATCAAGCAGCGTCTGCGCTTGCAAAAGCCCCGCGTCCCGTGTATTACTCTTCTCACAGTCGGCGCGTGCGCCGGCTTGGCAATCAACCGACGAAAGGGACACACGCCATGGGCGCACAGAGTTTCAGCTATCGCAACTTCGACCTTGCCGGCGCTATCCGGTGCCTCAAGGAAACCGGCCTGAACGACATGGAGTTCTGCGCCGTTCATTTCAAGCCCGACAAGGATGATCCAGAGTTCGCCCAGGTGCAGACCGCGCTTGCGGAGTCGGGGATCAACGTGCCGTGCTTCGGCGTGGAAGGATTCGGGCCCGACGCCGCCGCCAACCGCACGAAGTTCGCGTTCGCCAAGGCCCTTGGTATTCAGGTGCTCACGGCGGATCCCACGCCCGATTCGTTTGGCAACCTCGACGCCCTCACCGAAGAGTTCGGCGTGAAGATCGCGATTCACAACCACGGGCCCGGCGCGCGATACGACAAGGTCGATGATGTGTTGACGGCGGTCGAAGGGCACAGCCCGATGATTGGCGCGTGCGCGGACACAGGCCACTACCTTCGGTCGAGCGAGCAGCCCCACGAGGTCATCGAGAAGCTGGGCGACCGGCTGATATCCCTGCACCTGAAAGACTGGAAGATCGGCGGTGACGAACAGATTCTGGGCAATGGCGACATGGACCTGGTGGCTGTGGCGAAGGCGCTGAAGACCGTAGGATTCTCAGGGCCCATAGTGATGGAGTACGAGGAGAGCCCTGATAATCCCGTAGAGGATATGAAGCAGGGTTGGGCCAACTGGCTGGCGGCCTGCGGACAGGCCTAGCCAATCGCCTCGGAAGAGACCCTCATTTGCCCCCGGAAGCACCCGATTTGCTCCCGGGGGTTCTGTTTTGACGGCATTTCGCGCTCGTGGTGCCGAAATCGGTGTCATCTTGCCTTCCGATTTGCCCAAAGTTGCGCGGCCGTGCAGGGCATGATCTGGGATTTGGGCCATTCTTGAGGCTTCCAAGGGCCATTCCCGGGAAATCCCCTGAAACTCCTAACGCCTTGTTCTTTCAGTACTTCCGCATTCCAAGCCCGCCCGGCAGCGGCTTTTCTTCTCGATGGCGGATCATTTCTTCATTTTTCTGTTGACATCGGGTTCTGGGTCGTGTAAAGTTCCGCTTCCGTCGTCGGGGGGCAACGCTCCCCGGAACGGGCACCTGAGCGCGACAATCCAACGCCTCCTCGGAGGTTACGGTGAGCGCAAGGGGGTTGACAGCCAAGTCGTCGTGTGATACCATACGATGCTCGGTGGCGGTAGTGGCCGCTGCCGGAGGGTGGCAACGTCAGGCCGCTGGATTGGAAACAGTCCGGCGGACGGGCCGAGGCCAGTCGCTCTTTGAAAGTTGAATACGATGCACGACCAGCAACAATTAAGGTTTTGTGCAAGGCGCAGGGAAGCAAGAGCTTGCTCTTGTGAACCCTGACCCTTAAAATTCAAGATTCCAAGAACCATGGAATCAGGCTCACAGATAACGAAGCCATTGGTTTCGTTTGATTTTTATCGGAGAGTTTGATCCTGGCTCAGAACGAACGCTGGCGGCAGGCTTAACACATGCAAGTCGCGCGATTAAAGCCCCTTCGGGGGTGTATAAAGCGGCGAACGGGTGAGTAAC
>JAAEQP010000993.1 GCA_024231375.1 bacterium
ACGCCGTAATGCTTGTACACGTTGTGGACGCGGCCTTCGCCTTCGTAGTAGTGGTAGTAGATGGATGACCGCCAGTCGGCAGGCGACTTGCCGCGCATGAGGGGCGCCATGCTCGCGCCCTGCATGTTGTCCGGCACCGGCGCACCGGCGATTTCGAGGAACGTCTGGGCGCAATCGAGGTTCTGCACGAGCTGGGCGATCTCCGAACCCGGCTTCGTGACGCCCGGCCACCGCGCCACCAGCGGCGTGCGCAGCGATTCCTCGTAGATGAAGCGTTTGTCGAACCAGCCGTGCTCGCCCAGGTAGAAACTCTGGTCGGACGAGTAGAACACCACCGTGTTGTCTTCCAGGCCGTTCGCCTTGAGGTAGTCAAGCACGCGGCCCACATTGTCGTCGACCGATCGGATGCAGCGGAGGTAGTCCTTCATGTACCGCTGATACTTCCAGCGCACCAAGTCGTCGCCTTCGAGGTTGGCCTTGCGGAAGGCATCGTTCTTGGGGTTGTAGGCCGCGAACCACGCCTTGCGCTGATCCTCGTTCATGCGGCCGAAGGTTCGTTTCCACGGCCCCTTCTCCTCGTCGGAGGGCGTCTCGTTCCATACCTTGAGATCCGGCCCCATCCGCATGGTCTTCGAGATGGTCATGTCCTGTTCGTGGGCAGCGGTACCGCGACCTGAGTAATCGTCGAACAGCGTATCCGGCTCGGGGATGGTGACGTCGTCGAAGGTCGTGAGATGGTCCGGGCCGGGCTCCCACTCGCGGTGCGGGGCTTTGTGCTGGACCATGAGCATGAACGGTTTGTCCGGGTCGCGGTCCTCGCCCAACCAGTTCAGCGCTTTGTCCGTGATGATGTCGGTCACGTAGCCAGGAATTCGCTCTCTGCCTTCGGGCGTGAGGAAGTCGGGGTTGTAGTAGTGGCCCTGTCCGGGCAACACTTCCCAGGCATCGTATCCTTGCGGGTCGGTGGCGAGGTGCCACTTCCCGAAAACGGCCGTCTGATATCCCGCCTGACGCAACAGCTTCGGGAACGTCTGCTGGCTGCCGTCGAACTTGTCGCCGTTCTTGCGGAACCCGTTCAGGTGACTGTGCAAACCCGTCTGGATGACCGCGCGGCATGGGCCGCAGATGGAGTTGGTCACGAAGCTGTTCCGGAAGAGGACGCCTTCCTTCGCGATGCGATCGATATTGGGCGTGGGCGCGGCCGACGCCAACCGGCTGCCGTATGCGCTCACGGCGTTCTCGGCATGGTCGTCGCTGTAGATCCAGACGATGTTCGGCCGGCGGCCGTTCTGTCCGGCCGCGGTCGCGCACGCCCCGCCCATCGCCGCCGCCATTGCCGCGGACGCGCCCCATCCCATTCGTTTCAGGAACTCGCGTCGTGAATGCATGATGATTCGTCCTCTTGTAGTTGTCCCCTGTTCCGGCGGCCCCCCGCCGGTGCAACCCTTTGAGTATCGCCCCCGAAGACCGCGGGGTCAAGTGCGTCCGCTCAGACCCATGATGAACTCGGACTTGCCTCGGATGTAGGCGACGCGGTCGTTGGGATGTTCTTGGGCAAGGGATTGTTTGAGGGCAGCATATTCGGCGGCTGCGTCGGGGTGGGCGCGGAGGTAGTCGCGGAAGCGGAGCCGGTCCCACAGCGCCGAATCGGCTTCGACCATATGAATGTGGTGGGTGCGGGTACCGTGGGGGTCGCGTTTGATGAACCAGGCGTAGAAGGGCGGGTCTTCGAATAGCTCGGGCCGCCAGAAGTAGTCGTAGCCGCGCGATTCAAGGTCGGGCACGATGACGCGTTTGGTTTCGTCGAGACTGGCGACTTCGACCAGCATGTCGACGATGGGTTTGGCGGCGAGGCCGGGCACGGCGGTGCTGCCGAAATGTTCGACGCGGCGGATGAGGACGTCCGGGAAGGTGTCGCGCAGAAACCTGGCCTCTTCCTCGAATAGTTGGGGCCATTCGGCGTTGTAGGACACGATGGCCACGTGTTCGCGAACGACTCTGGCGATGCGTTCTTGGAGCGACTTCTTCATGCTGCGTTCCGGCTACAGTCCCGGGATCGGCCGTTCGGAGGGGAACCGGAACAGGTCGCCGGTGCCTCCCGGCAGGACATAGTGGTTGAGTTGATGGTTGCACAGCGGCACGGGGTCCACTTCGCCCGTGGTGCGGTTCACGCGCTGCAATTCCGTGACGGCATAGGTGAACTGAATGGTGATGGCGCCCGCGGTGCTCTGAGCGTCCGTGTCGGCGGCGTGGTTTCCGTTCACGATCATAAGATAGTCGTCGCCTGCGTCGTCTTTGAAGAAGCCGAGCAGAAACCCGTGCGGTCCGTCCGACACCCTCACGTCTTTGATGCGCGGGTCGGCTTCCGGGGTCCAGGGCACGGTGCTGGGGGGCTGAGGATGGAGCCATTGCCCGTTGCGGAAGACGCGGGCGGGCTGGTAGTACACGGCGGTGCTGCGCAGAAAACGAAGCACACGGCCCAGGTTCTTGAGTTCGGGCACGAGCGTACGCGCCGTGTTGTACATGTGGGTCTCGTCGCCGTTCACGTCGAGGAATCCCCGCGTGTAGGGCTTGTACGAGCTGGCATAGGTCCAGTAGGTGATGCCCGTATATCCGTAGGCCAGGTGGGCGTAGGCCTGGAACCGCATCTCGGACTCGCTGGGTTCCTGGAAAGGTCCGTCGGTCCACCCGAACGACTGCATCCACCCCCAGTAGGGAATGTCGGCCTCGATCGCCTTCTGACGGACGAGGGCCATGGTGGGGAAGAAGGTCGTGCCGGTCCCACCGCGGTAGAAGGGGTACAGGTCGTAGTGGAGCACGTCGGGACGTCCGTTCTGGATTACCTCGTCGAGGTAGCCGAGAAACTGATCGCGCGTGGGGGCTTTGCCGTCAATGAGAAAATCCAGGCTGCGGCACGCCGTGTAGACCAAGGCATCGGGCGCCAGTTCGCGGACGGCATCGGTCAACGGGCCCAACTCGACCATCTTCTCCTTGGGCCACTCATCCCCCACGTTCCAACCGATGTTGTTGGGATGCTGTTCGCGCCATTCGGGCACGACACGGCGGTACCATTCGAGCTCGTCTTGGGAGCCGACAAAGGCATGCCAATCAAGCCCGAGGCGCGTCACTTCCTTAAGAATCTCGGGATAATACCGCTCGTTCACGATAAACATGTAGGACGTGAACCCGAGTTCGGTGTAGGCGTCGAGGTTCATAGGCCATTCGCAGACGGCGTTGACGGTGAAGTCGTGGTTGCGGACCCACGAGTGGCCCCGGCTGAGGTTCGCCGGATCGGCAGTCTGGCCGACTGCTATCGAGGCCGAGGCCAGAAGCCCGACGGCCAAGACAAGCGATGTATACCCAACAAACTTCATGCGCGTTCCCTCTCCATTGTTACCGGTGTGGGTGTTCTCGCCGTGGCGGGCGGGTCACTCGTGCGGCGTTCCGCCTGCGCCTGGGGCGCCGGTGTCCAATTCGCGTGTTGTCTCGATTAGCTCACGGAGGCGTGCGGCGTCTTCGGACGAGTACTCCATAAACTCAAGAGTTTCGTCAAGAGAGTACGAGACGAGCGTGCGGGCTCGGTAGTCCGACACCATGGTCGCGTAGGCTTTGGCCATGCCGTACGTAGCAGGACTGTCGACGAGCAGGCAAATGACGCTACCGGCCGTCCGGGGCTGATCCCGCTCCAGCTCCGAGGCGCGGAACAACCCCTCCGACGTCATCCTTGAGAAGTCTTGGACGTCCCTGCAGTCGGCTAGTTCGCGCAGTCCCTCGATGGCCGCTGCTTCCCGATTGAGATCCGCCACATGCTGCGCGAGTTGCTGGTCGTCGAGGACGCCACGGATCCGCGTCAACACAAATTTCAGTTCAGGGACAAGATGACGTGTGAATCCCACAACTTCGTCCTCTCGCGAAGCCTAACCCATCATCGTTGGCTTCATCCATAGCGTATCCCAGGCGTCATTCAGGACCCCGGACTTGCCGGCACTCGTCCGACGCATCACCTGCGCTCAGCGTAGCGAGATCGCTTTGGCGCGTCGTCTCGACTAGATCGCGGAGTCGGGCGGTGTCCTCGGACGAGTACTCCATGAAGTCAAGAGCTTCGTCGAGCGAATAGGAAACGAATGTCCGGGACCTGTAGTCCGACACCATGGTCGCGTAGGCTTTGGCCATGCCGTACGAAGCGGGATTGTCGACCAGCAGACACATGACGCTCCCGGCCGTCCGGGGTTGATCGCGTTCCAACGTCGAGGCGCGGAACAATCCCTCCGACGTCATCGCCGAGAAGTCTTGGATGTCCCGGCAATCCGCGAATTCATTCAGGGCTTCGATACCCGCGGCTTCCTCGTTGAGATCCACGATATGCTGCGCGAGCTGCCGGTCGTCGATGGCGCCAAAGGCCCGCGTCAGCGTGAATTTCAGTTCAGGGACAAGATGGCGTATGAATCCCACGGGTTTCACCTCTCACCAAGTCTAGCTCATTTCGACGGATCCGTCCACCGCATGTCCGAGGCGCCACTCACGACCCCGGACTTCTCGATACTCAGCGCAGCGTCGCGGCGACGAGTTCACCGCGGGACTGGGCTTCGGTGTTCTCGTAGCTACCGAAGAACTCGGAGTTGCAGTCCAGCCAGAGCGTAATCCGTCGGAAGTCATCACCCGACAGTTTGACGCCGTAATGCGCTTCATCGAGATAGGGAAGCAGCTTGGACGCCTGCGCGCCGAAAGCACCGGGCACGGTGCGGCTGCCGCCGTGGACGCCGTCCTTGATGGACCCGTTGCTCACGTTGAAGTAGAACCCGTAGTCCTTAGCAAGGTTGTTGTACGACCGCGTCCATCCGTGGTCGCCCTCGATGACGCCGGCCAGGTCGAGGGCGCCTTCTTTCCTGTGGCATTCCACGCAGTTGCGGTCCAGGGCCGGTTGGACCAACCGGACGTAGTTGAAGGGGTTCGACCCGTCCACATCCGGTTCGACGGGTGACGGCGGGCGGCGCAGTGCCAGAGGCGTCTCGTCGGGCGTTTGGCGCGCCTGATGCTTGCGTTCATGGCACCCCTGGCACGACAGCTGTTCGCCGGCATGCACATACGTGCCGGAGCGCATGGACTGGATCGCCATGCCGCGTTTGTTCAGTGCCTGGAAGTAGATGGTGGTGTTGATGGGCGCTTCGAAGTAGGCGCTGCCGTCGGATTCCACGGGCACCGTGCCCAGAACAGCGCGCGCGTTGGTCTGGTTGGCGATGCCGATGCGGGGTTGATTGGGCGGTGCGGTGGTCTTGGGCAAGGCTTGGATGAGGCGCAACGCCGCGATCTGCGTGCCCTCGGGCCATTCGAAGTCACTTTCATACACATTCATCACGGCGATGGTGGCTCTGGGCGGGGCGGCTGCATGGTCTTCCGACTGGGCCGTTTGCGTGGGAATCACGGGAGGCACCGGCCTCGCCCGAAGAGGAATGGGGCTCATGGATGGAATCGATGGATCGCGGTACAGGAGTTCGCGGTTGCCGAACCGGTCGATCCAGTAGATGCCGTGGTTCCTGGAGTCGGCGGCGTAGGCGCAGAGGTAGTCGTCCTCGCTCAGTGGCCACGGCGTGCCATAGACCATGCATTCCTTGATGGGACGGATGTGGCGCTCGGCCTCGGGGAAGGGCACCTCGGGCGTCAACCGGACGAGTTGGCCCATAGCGCCGTCGTCCTCGTGGCGCGGGTCGATCAGAACCAACGACCCAAAGGCATGCCCGTGGTGGGCGGCGGCCGTCGCCACGTACCGGTGCGAGTCCGGGATGGCGCGGATGCTCATTTCCATCCACGGCCGGCTTTCGCGGGCTTCGGGATAGTTGCCGTGGAACGTGCGCGGATCGCGCCCGTCCGGGTAGCAGGTCCAGATGTGATGCGCCACGTTCGTGTCGCGATCCACGTAGTCCCAACGGGTGTAGACGAGCATGCCGTCGTTGTTGACGCTGGGGTGCCACTCGTGGGTTTCGTGAAAACTGAGGCAGATGATGTCGCTGCCGTCGGGTTTCATCGAGAACGTGGTGTAGACAGGGCAGTGTCGGCCGCACCGGAGGTACCCCCCGCGCCGTTCCGAGACGAACGCCACCCGCCCGTTTGGCAGGTAGCAGGGGTCGAAGTCGTTGCAGGTTCCGTCCGTGAGTTGCTCCAACCCCGAACCATCCACGTTCACCTTGAACAGGTGGTAGGAGCCTTCCTGCGTCCATTCGAGATCGTTGCCCTTGGCTTCCGAGTGGGCGAAGAGGATGGTTTGGCCATCGTACGACAACTCAGGAGAGAGGAATGCGCCGCCGTCGAGATTGCGTCCGGCAAGACGCCCGTGCTCAACCGGGGCGCCATCCAGCAGGTTGTCCGTGCGCGGCGTCGGGCCGAAGGGGTCGTTTAGCGTGAACAGGCCGCCGCCACCGACGGCGTTGAACCCGTAGTACTGGTCGCACATGTGGAACACGCCTTTGGCGTGATGGCGTTTGATGAATGCGATGGTGTCCATGTCGAGCAGAGGATTCGAGAAGGCCACGCTACGCAACAGCCGCCGCGCTTCCAGATAGGCCGCGCGGCGGGCGTTCTCGGATGGGACTCCCCCACGCTCTAGCCGCGTCAGGCGGCGTTCGAAGCGGTCGAGGTCTCTACGAAGCGAAGTCAAGGCCTCCAAGGAAACGGCGTCCATCGCGAGGCGCGCCGCCAGACGTCGGGCGCGGGTCAACACGGTCCAGGTGTGGTCCAGAGAGAAGGATTCCTGTTGGGGTGCGGGTCGGCTCTCAACAAACTGCCTGTCTTGCTCGATCCAGTCGGCTTCGACAAGGGACAGGCGGGAAGGTTGGGTGTCGGAGGCGAATGCGCCTGCCGTTGAAAGAACCAAGGCCACCGTCAGCCATGGTACGGGTCGGAACATGGGGCGTCTCCCTGCGTCGACGAGGGACGGAATAGGCCCCTATCGGCGCTTCAACTTCAGGATCGCCACCTCATTCTTCATGAACAAGGGTGCATAGAGCAAGCCGCGGACGCGGTCGAATCCGATGTCCGCGGGCGTTTCGACCTCGATCAGGGAAGTCACAGTCTTGCGGTCGGGTGTGATGGCCCAGAGCATGTTGCCCTCGAAGGAAGACACGATGAAGGTGCCGTCGTTGAGGATTTCGATACCGTCGAGGGTGGTGAAGTGGTCGGCCAATCCAAAGGGCACGGGGTCCTTGTCGCCGCTGAGATCGATCTCGTACACCTCGTGATCGTACCAACTCACTCCAAAGAGGCGGCCATCGTAGCAGGTGACGCCGTTGATGCCGTTCGGTGCTTTCAGGATTGTCTGGCCGCCGTTGAGACCGACCTTGTAGATCCGGTTGAGGCCGATGTCGGACACGTAGACGAATTCGCCGTCCGTGGCCAAGTCGTTGAGCTTCTCGGTCTCGGGGAGCGGCACCTCGGCCATGGGGGCCTTGCCGTCCACGGGCACGCGCAACAACCGGGTGTTGTCGGCGATGAACAGATAGTCTTTCAGTACGCACATGCCTTTGGGCGCGTTGAGGACGGCCCCCGGCTTGCTGTCCACCCACCGGAGTTCGGTCACGTCGCCAGTCGGCGTGAGGACGGTGATGAACCCTTTGCCGTCGTCGCTCCAGTATTCGTCGGGCACGGCTTCAATGTTGGACACGAACACCATTTCGCGTCCGGGATGGGCGTGGACGCACTCGGGCACTTGAAGACCCGAAACGGTCTTCACCAGTTCCACGGTCCACGGTTGCGCCGTTTCCTGGGCATGTGCCGCCATCGCCAACGCACAGGCCACCACCATCGCGACAAGAATGCCGTACCGCATGATGCCCTTCCTCCTTACCGTACCGGCTGTAGAGCGTCTTGAATCGCCCCGGCCGGATGCCGGGAGACCGATCATGAAATGGCTGCGACTGCACACAACTCAATCTCGAACAGTAAGTTGCCCCGGCAGACGTCTTCGTTCAGATATGCGGCGGGCAGGCATACTTCGCGTTCGGCACAGTAGGCCTTGAATGCGGGCAACCCGTCGGGATGCTTGAAATACACCGTTGCGTGGCCCACGTCGCGCCATCCCATCTCACGGGATTCGAGAATGGCGTGGACCACGTCCATGGTCAGGGCGATCTGCCCCGGCGTGTCGTCGAGAAACACGGTGTGCCCTTCGGGCGCGATACTGGCGGTACCCGAGACCGTTATCCGCCGCAGGTCGGGCGTACAGATTTCCGCGGCCCGGCTGAAGGAACTGCCGTAGTCGATGGCGGGGCATTGCAGCGGGGACGGCAGGGGAGCCGCGGTCATAGCATCGCCCTTGGACTTCACGCCGAGAAGCCCTGTCGACAGGGCCGGGCCCTGCGGTTGCCCCGCGAAGGTGCCGCCGCCCATACCCGTACTCGCGGGCACGAGGCCGCGGAACACGTCGTGTTCACGGAAGAACACATCGCGCCGTTTGTTGAATGCGTCGTACCAGTCGAGAATGTCGCGGTTGTAGAACCAAGTGCGCACGACGTTCTTGAAGGTCATGGACGACTGGGCCAGTCCCGCGATCATGGTGTCGAACACCGCGCCCGTCTGGTCGATGGGTGTTCCTCCGACGTCGGCGCCGGTCAACCCGCCCAGCCGGCAGTAACTTGCGTAGTCGTCTTCGAAGTGGGTGCCGACAAGGGCACCATCCACGACGATGGGTGTCACGGGCGTACCCGACACGAGCCACACCTGGGTTCCGCGGTAGGGGCTATCATCGTCGCGCGCGTCACCGACCCAGGTGACCGGCCATTCGCATGCGCCAAAGGCCGATGTGAACGCGGACCCCGCCTGTTCGGGCGTCAGGCCAAACACGTCCTGGCACACGGGCGCGGCCCCGCTCTCGCGTACGGTTGCGGCGGCCCGGTCGAAGAGCGCCGCCGCCGATTCGCCCACCGCTGCCTTGAACGACAGGAACTGTTCCTTTATGGCGCCCCGCGACAAGGTCACTGCACACAGGCCACGATCACACACAATATCCATCGGCCGCTCCGTTAGGTCTCCACTCGACTTCATCCTGGCATTCTCACTTGCTGGTTGTGTACCCGCTACTCGCCCCGGCGTTCCGGGGCCGCGGGCACAGAGGCATCCCGTAATCGACGGAGGACTACCGAAAACCGGGCCAGGCCGAACTGCCCGCGGCGAGCGGCGCCCCGCGCTTTCGTGCGCGGCGTCTCCGGATGATGCCTGTTTCTATGCCCCACGGTCCTGCCGTGGGTCTGAACTCTTTCACGCTACGCGCGTTCCGTCTCCTACAGGGACAGGACGTACGCAGCCAAGTCGGCGAGCTGCGCGTCGGACAGGTCCGACGTGGCTCCGTGCTTGTCTTCGGTGTTGTGCTTCTTCAGCACTTCGGCGATGCTGGCCGACCGGCCGTCATGCAGGAAGGGCGCGGTCCGCCACACCTCGACTAAGGACGGCGTGTCGAACTTCCAATCCTCTTCCCGGCCCAGGCCGGTGCCCACGTTGTAGCCTTCGAGGTTGGTATAGTACGACCCGGAATGGCATACGGCGCATCCTGCATCGTCATACACTGTCTGGCCGCGCGTGGCGGATTCGCTCAGCTTGCCGTTCACGAGATAGGGGCTGGGTACGGGCTTCAGTTGCTTGAGAAACGCGTCGATGGCTTCGGCGTCTTCTTCGGGCCGCACCGCGAACTGGATGAAGCGGATACCGGCACGGACAGCGGTCTCGGCCTGATCGCGCACGCCGGAAATCATGACGGGCGGCGTCTCGTGGGAGAGCAGCAGGCTCTTGGTGTTCTTGGGATTGCCCATCCCGTCGTTCAAGAGATCCCAGTTCAGGGCGTCGGCGCGCACGTCCGGATGGCAGCTTGCGCAGCTCTGCCAACTCTGGAAACAGAGCGACGCGTCGTTGAAGAACATCTCGCCTTTGCGGGCGACCGTCATCTTCTCTTCCGGTCCGAGAGGCAGCGTCTTCGCGCGGTGCACGGCGTCGGGCGCGAGTTCGACGACTCCCAATCCGCCCGTGAAGAATTCAGTCACGTAGGCGCGGCTATCGGCGACGGCGATACCGCGGGGACCGTTGCCCGCCAGCTTCAGACGGCGCCGAATGCCGACGAGGAAGGCCAGGTCGTTCGGCACGTCGTCCGGCGTCCGCGACACTTCGGTGACTTGTTCACCGGCGGCGACGCGGTTCAGTTTGTCGTGCAAGGCGGCCCGGTCGATGACGCTGAGTTCATGCGTGCCCGCGAGGGTCACGCAGACCTGGCTTCCGTCCGGGGTGCAGGCCACGGCCCAAGGATTGGCCGCGCCGTAGTCCACGTCGTCCAACAGGACGGTGTTGACCAACTTGCCGCCCGCGACGTCGATAACCGTGAGGGCGTTGGTGTTCATCCACCCGCGTTCGAGCTGGGTCGTGGGAAGCTGGTAGCGCCCCAGGATATGGGTGGCGTAGGCGTTGGCGCCGTCGGGCGAGAGGCAAATCCCGCGGACGCCCGTGCTGCCGTTGGGCAACGCGATATCGGCGACTACCTTGCCCGCCGCCACGTCGATAAGGGCGATGGTCGTGGCCACGTACGCGCCGTCTGATGCGCCCGACGGCAAATGGTTGCCGACCACGAGCGTCTTCTTGTCCGGCGTCAATGCCGCCGCGATGGGTTCGCGGGAGACGGCGATTCGTTTCACGACCTTGTTCGCGGCCACGTCGACCACGGCGATGTCGTTGTCGAACCGCGAGCAAACGTACACGGTGGATCCCGATCCAGCCACCGGCGCCACCGGGGTGTGGCCGGCAGGGATGGAGGCCGTCACCTTGCCCTTAGGCAAGGTCACCACGTGCAGGTGGCCCGGCTGTGCGCCGCCGGTCACATACAGGTGCGCACCATCGGCCGACAGGGCGAGTCCGCTCGGCGGTTCGGGCACGGCGATCTGTTTGATCACTTTGCCTTTGGCAATGTCGAAAACCGCGACGCTATTGGCGGTGGCCTCGGCAATGTAGAGTGTGTTGCCGGACGGTCCGGCCACAATGGTCTCGGGTGACCGGTACGATTCCGCCGCGCCCGCGGCGGTCGCAACCACTACCAGCACAACCAGCGGAAGGGCAATTGTCCGCGTCCGTTTCATGATGAGTTCCTTACTCACACCGATTCTCCTCGTTGTTCCCGGCGGAACGCGCCGTGCGCTGCTACTCCGCTGCCACTACTACGCGGAACCCCACGTTGAATACTTTCTGGTAGGGGCGGTATGCGAGACGGAAGGACGACCGCGCCCGATATGGGCGGTCTCGCCACGAGCCCCCGCGGACTACTTTCATCGCGCCCGAAGATCCTCCGTTGCGCCCATCGTCCGCTGCGTAAGGGTACGGTTTATCGTCGGACAATGTCCACTCCCACACATTGCCGTGCAGATCGTGGAGACCCCAGACATTCGCCTGATACTGCCCCACAGCGACCCCGAGCCGTTCGCCGTCGTCGAACCGGGCCTCTTTCGGGAGGTAATCGTGGTAGGGATTCGGGTTCTTGACGGGTTGCGGGTTGATGCCCGACACCGCCAACCGCGACGTCGACGCATCGGCTAAGTTCGCGTAGGGGCCGAAGTTATCGTCGTATCCGCCGAACGAGAACGGGGTATCTGTTCCAGCCCGACACGCCCATTCCCACTGCGCCTCGGTCGGCAGAGAGCAGGCCCGTCCAGTCCGTTCGCCCAGCCACTCGCAGAACGCCATGGCTTCCTGCCACGACACTCGAATCACAGGCTGATCGGGTTCGTTGGCCGGATATCCCGGGAGGGTGTGGTCTTTGTTGCGCTGGTCGAGGTAGCGGCTATCATGGATGGGATCGAAGGCCGCATACTGCGTGTTGGTCACCTCGAACCGTCCCAGGTAGAACGGCTTATCGACCGCGACCGCCGCTACCGGCATCTCGTCCATGGCGCCGTTCGGATCGCCCATCACGAACGAACCCGCGGGCACCAACGTGAGTTCGAGGCTCACGCCATTGCCGAGATCGACGGACAGGTCCTTCTCCGCTGCGCCGTCCTGCATCGCCTTGGCCTTGTCGGCGGCAAAGGGCCATCCGGGCACCGTGGCGTTGCCGGGATTACGCTTCACCGGCGCGGGCTTCACGAACTGGGCCGGTTCCCGCTGAATGGCGGGGATCAACTCCGGATCCTCCGGACGGTTCGCATACAGCGTCCGCATCTGCTTGCGAAGCTCGTGGAAATTGCTCTGGATATCCCGGTGCTCGCTCCACGTTCCATGGTCCGGCACATTCAGGTCGATCCAGGTCACCAGGCGATCCCAGGCTTCCTCGTCGAGTTTCACGCCTTTGTGGCCCTTCTGAAGCATCTGGACCAACTCGCTCACGTCCGCGTGGTACTCGTAGGGCTCGGGCACGTGGTAGTCGCTCTCGGGACCGGGCCGCCACACGTAGGGGTGCAGGGCGAGGTACGACGGGGTGAAGTTGCCCCAGCCGTTCTTCTCTTGGGCGGCGAAATTGGGCCGGCCTTCTTTGCCTCCATGACAGCCCACGCAGAACTCGTCCAGCACGGGTTGCACGTCGCGCTTGAAGCTGAACCCGCGGGCGGGGCCGTGCCACGGCTCGATCTCGCAGGGCGTATGGCGCGAAGCAATGGTCTGCCGCAACGGGGGTCCCGTGTTCTGCTTCTCGTGGCAACCCACGCAAGACAGGACTTCGCCCGGCATGGCCGTGAACCAACTGCGCATGACCTGGACGGCCTTGCCTTCGGCGTCGAGAGGCTGAACCGCGATAGGCATGTTGGCGGGCACGCGGAACACGGCCGATCCGTCTTCAAACACCGGTACCGTACCGAGAATGCGGTGAACGTCCCAGCCGCCTTCCATCGCCACGTGGCGGTGGCCGCCCATCTTCGGATAAGAGTAATGGAATTCGTAGACGCGCAGTTTCTTAACGGTGCCGCGGGGCACGCCTTTCAGGCCTTGGCCTTCATACACATCGGCCAGGTAGACGACGGCGTCTTGGCGGTCCAATTGGACCTTGTCCGGTATCGCCGGCGGACGCGGCGTCGTGCGAAGCGGCACCGGTTCGAAGAGGGCATATCCCGGAGTTTCGGCGATGAGCAGCAGGTTATCGAAGGTGTCGGCCAAGTAGAGACCCCAGGGCGACCGCGAATCCGGCTGGCACGACACCAGGAAGTACTTGTCGCTCAGCGGGAAGGGATGCAGGAACCGAGGCCACGAATTGTTGACGAGTTGATCGACGATCAGAGGTTCCACGGCTTCGCCGCTGTCCGGGATGCGTTGGACGGCGCCGTCGGCCTCATGGCGGCCCTTCGCCGGGTCGAACACGACGAGCTCGCCCATGCGCGGCACGCCGTGGTGTCCCGTCACAATGCCCACAACCTTCGTGGGATGGCCCGGAATGGGGCGCGCGTAGAACAGCGAGTTGGGCCAGAAGGAGTTGCTGCCGTAATACTCCATCTGGTTGGTGCCGTCAGGGTTCATGCTGAACAGGATTCGCGTGAAATAGTGGGGCGTATCCGAGTATTCCCAGCGGGTGTACATCAGTCGGCCGTTGTTCAGAACGGTGGGACACCAGTCGTGATCCTGGTCGAAGCAGAGTTGCCGGATATTCGCGCCATCCGCGTCCATGATGCAGAGGTTCGCCACCGTGTCGCCGCCGCCGACGCACGGGATCCCCTGAACACAGCGTGTGGAGTCGAAGATAATTCGTTCGTCGGGGAGATAGCAGGCGTCGTAGTTATTCACCCACTCATGGGCGCCGGGTGTGACCTGGCGCAGGCCGGAGCCGTCGGCGTTGATTTCCCAGATCTGCCATTTGCCGTGACTGCCAGGCATGGAGAACAGCATCTTGCCGCCGTCCCAATGCAGGTCAACGTCGCCGACGAACTGGGTGCCTTCGGGCCGGTACAGGGAAGTCGCGGTCGCGCCGGGCGCGATGGGCGACAGCACGGCGATTTCATTGTCGTAGCCCATGCCGCCGACGGAGCAGTTGCCTTGCCAGTTCTGGGGCAAGCCCAGGCGGTTTGCGCTCCGTTTGACGAACAGGAGCTTGTCGAAATCGATAAGCGGATTGGCTAGCAAGGCCTCGCATCGCATGGCGTTCAGCGCCGTCACGTCTTTCAGAGCGCCTGCGTCGCCGCCCGCCAAGGCCTCCCGGAGGGCGGGCAGTCTGCGTTCGAAATCCTGCAGCTTCTTCAAGTACGCGTCACCGTTCTTGTACGTATCGGGGAACGTCGCAGACAGGTCTGCGACGGCCGCTTTCAACGCGTCGAAATCGATGCGGTCAAGCTCGGCTTGGGCGTCACGAACACCACAAACGCGGGCATACAGTTCGAGCCAGCGAGGATCGTCCGCCTTGCGATTCTTCTTGACGAGGGCCTTCAGTTCTTCTTGAAACGGGAGCGTACCGGTGCCCATGCGGGCGATGACGGCGCCGATGAGGCGTTGCTCGGCATCCGCGGAATCGCCGGATTCCAGCCAGGCCGTGTGCTTGCCACCAGCGAGGTCCTGCCTGAACCACGCCATTTCCTGGGGGAAATCCCGGTCTAGTCCGGCCCAGACGGTGTTGTTGGGGGCGCCGCCGAGAGAGAAGGCGAAGCCGTGGCCACCCGTTTGGTTGTGAATCTTCATGAGGAGGTGGTTGGCGCCCGGCTTCAGTTCGAGCATGGCGCGGGCCTGGTTGGGAGCGGCCCCGCGGGGCACGTCTTGCTCCAGGACCTTCTTGCCGTTCAGCCAGACGACGATCCCGTCGTCGCTACCGAATTGGCCTTCAATCTTCACCGGGCTCTCGACTGTCAAGGTGCGGTAGAGGTAGGTGGACGCGCTGTTCTTTCCGGGCAGGTTGACCACCGGGCCGTCCTGCCAATCCTTGTGCTTGGCCCACAGCGGTTTGCCGGCGCTGTCCTTGGCGTTGAGCTCGACGCCCTGTTCAGGGAACAAAGCCTCGCCGAATGCCTTGGTGGGCAAGGGCGCCGTGGCCTGCCACGGGCTCGACTTGATGGAGACCTGCTGGTGCCACGTGCGGTACCGCGCTCGCGAGGCAACCATGGTCTCCTGCCAGGTGGCACATTTCACGTAGACTTGGTCCGCGCTGACAGCGGCCTTCTCAGCCGACGCTACGCCGACGGTGCATGCCACAATGAGGACAATGCCGATCACCTTCGGCAAGTGCGCTGCAAAATGTCGGTTGAACACGTTCTCTCTCCGCCTCTGTTTCCGGCCCCCGTGGGGCCCTTCTGCTCAGCCCTGAGGCGCCTGCCCGGCACATCGCCGAGCAGGCACACCCTCAAGATCTCGCGAGACGCGCTCGCGTCTCAATCGATGACTAAAACACCACCTTCGGATGGCTGAAGCGCAGGCCGTCACCGTCGTGATAGGTGGCATACTCGGTGACGATGGCGCCTTCGGGCCCCGCCAGCATGTAGTGCCACTGCTCAGCGCCCGCCAGGTAGTTGGTCTCGCCCGGCATCAGCTTCACGGCCGTTCGGGAATTGGCGTACTCCGTGTGACTTGCCGGAATCCGCGCTTCGTCTTCCTCGGATCCTTTGCCTTCACTGTAGGTGTAGATGTGGCCGTGCCGCACGTGCCAGCCTTCCATCTTGGGGCCAGCCGCCTCGGTGCGCACGTGTTTGTGCTCGGGGATCATCTGTCCCGGCAGCAAGAAGATCTCGTGGCCGAAATAGTTGTCCTCGAGCCGGTTCATCCAGAAGATGCCCGCCATGCCGATTTCGCGGTAGCACCCTACGCCGAAGTCGGCCACCCAGAACTCGTCCGACCGCAGCCGGTCGGGGATGGGGTACCCGTGATGCTCCATCATCTCGTAGTAGGCCTGCTTGGCCACGTCGGCATCGAACGTACCATCCGCCTTGTAGAAGTGTTCGTTGTCGTATCGTTTCAAGGTCTTCTTCTCCGCTGCTTGGGCAGTCTGGCCTAACGATGTTGAGACCGCGGCTCCGGCCAGCATGCCTCCGAGCATTCCACGTCTGGTGATGTTACTCATCCTCACGTTCCTTTCCATGCGCGGCCGGGCCACGCATCGACATGTGCTTACTTCGCGGCTTCGCTTTTCAGGGTGTTGTACATTTCAAACGCCTTGTCGGGCGTTTCGTTCTCATGCACGACCGCACGCACGGCCTGAACCATCGCCACGGGGCACTCGGCCAGGAAGATGTTGCGGCCCATGTCCACGCCCATGGCGCCTTGGTCGATGGCATTGTAGGCCATCTTCAGGGCGTCGAGTTCGGGCAACTTCTTGCCGCCCGCAATCACGATGGGCACGGGGCAGCCGGCCACGACCTGGTCGAAGCCCGACTCGCAGTAGTACGTCTTCACGAAGTGGGCGCCCACTTCGGCCACAACCCGGCTGGCAAGACCCAAGTACCGCGCGTCGCGGACCAGTTCTTTGCCGACGGCCGTCACGCCGAGGGTCGGCACGCCGTACCGGTTCCCTTCGTTAATCAAACGCGAGAGGTTATCGAGGGTTTCGCGTTCGTGGGCGCTGCCGATGCATACCTGGCACGTCACGGCCGAGGCGTTCATACGGAGGGCGTCTTCGACGGTCACGCCGATAACTTCATCGCTCAACTCGCCGAGCACGGTGGCGCCGGTGCTGCACCGCATGACCACGGGCTTGTCGGTCTCGGGTTGAATGCACGACCGCAATACACCGCGCGCGCACATCAAGCAGTCCACGTGAGGGATCAGCGGCGGGATGGTCAGGTCCACGCGCTCGATGCCCGACGTCGGCCCCATGATGTAGCCGTGGTCAAACGCCAGCATCACGGTCCGGCCGGACTTGGGATTGAAGATCCGCGAGAGCCGGTTCTTCATGCCCCAGTTCAGGTGCGCCGATCCCTTCAGAAAGAAACCGGGCGTCTCCATCGGGATACCGATCCCGAAATCCTTGTCTTGTGCACTCTTTGACTTGTCGGCATCAGGCATCTTGTTTCGCTCCTTCGTGGAATCCCCGGAACACGAAGGATGTCGATTTCGCTCCGGGATCCTCCTGCCCCACGCTTTTCTCACCAATGTTCTTCGCCCGCCCGAACCGGGCCTGCATCTCTTTCGTAGTAGCCGCACCCGCGGCAGCGGCTTCGGCTGCGGCATCGAGCGCCTCGAGGACACTCACGCCCGCGTCGGCCTTTGCCCGCATGGTCTCCACAGCCGGAACCAACGCGTCGATCATGGTCTTGTCGCCGGGGTTGGCCTTGGTCTGCTTGCGCACACCCGCCAGCCCCGAATCGAACAGCGAGGCCACGCCGGCCGCATCGAATTCGGTCTGGTCGCCCGCCGCTTCCGACATACTCATGAACAACGTGCCAAACAACGGGCCGGTGGCGCCGCCGTCTACGCCCATGATCGCCCACCCCACGTCGAACAACAGGCCCTTCACAGTGCCTGCCGTGCAATCGTCGATGGCTTTGTCGAGGTTCGCCATGGCGCGCACCATGGTTGTCCCATGGTCGCCGTCGCCACCGAACGAGTCGAGCTTGGACAGCAACTCGTGGTTGGCGCGGATTTGGGCCGCGGCGCCGCGCAACATGCGCGTTACGTCATCGTAACTCAGGGAGTCACCCATCATTCACGTTCCTTACTTCAGGCTCAACGCCGGGCTGTGGCACGGGGCATCCCAGAGGGCCAACAACTCGTCGTCCATGCGGGCCATGCACATCTGGAATCCGCCCATTTCCTGTACGGTCAGGAATTCACCGGCAAGACTGCGCGCCAGGGTGATGCCCTTCGATTCCAGAATCTCGTTCACTCGGCTCAGCACCACGTACTGTTCCATCAGCGTGGTCGAACCCACGCCGTTGATCGTGACCAGTACCTTCTCGCCGGATTCGATCTTCAGATCGCTTAACAGGGCCGGGACCATGATGTCGGCCACTTCGTTGGCCGTGGACAGCTTCTGGGCGCCGCCACCGGCTTCGCCGTGCTGGCCCATACCCACTTCCATTTCGTTGTCGGCCACTTCCGAGATGACGTCGCCCGTGGAGGGATGCGTCGCGCCCGACACGGCCACGGCCAAGGTTGCCATGTTGCTTTCCATCTTCTCGGCGATCGCCAAGCATTCGTCCAGGGACTTGCCCTGTTCGGCCGCGGCGCCCGCCACCTTGATGACGAGCAGGCAACCGACCAAGCCGCGGCGGTCGGACGGGTCTTCGCGCGTGCCGGCGGAAATGTCTTCGTGCGTCAGGACCTTCTTGACGTTGAGGCCCTCTTTCTCGGCCATCTGCATGGCGATATTGGCCGACATCACGTCGCCTTCATGGTTCAGCACCACGAACAGCACGCCCGCGTCGCGGTTCGCCAGTTTCAGGGCTTCGACCACGCGGGGCGGTCCCGGCGCGGCGAAAATTTCGCCCGGTACGCTGATGTCGAGCATGCCTTCGCCCACGAATCCGCTCAGGGCCGGTTCATGGCCGCTGCCGCCGAGGGTGACCAGGGCCACTTTGTCCTCGGATTTCGGCTGCGGGCGCACCACCAGGTTGCTGCCCGTGAGTGCGACAGTCTGCGCGTTCGCCAGCACGAACCCATCCAGCAGCTCGCTAACAAGATTGTCGGGATCGTTGATGAACTTCTTCATAGCCATGGTCGATTCCTTTCCCCCGGAGCATTTCGCCCCTTAGATTTCCTGCATGAGTTCGATTACGGCGTCGCCATCTTTGATGAAGGCCACCCGCAAGGTCGGTTTCGCGTCGAAGGGTTCGATAATGACGTTGGCGCCTTCGAGGGCCGCGTCGAGACTGTCCACCATGAACGCCGCGTGGCAACCGTTCACCACGTCGGGATGCATGGGCGATCCTTCTTCAAACCGCAGAAACTCAATCCGGTACGGGTGTTTCTCGGCGTCGGTGATATGTACCTTCGCGCCTTCGATGTACTCTTCGTCCGCGGATTGCGCGCTGGTCGGTACGCCGAAATGATGAAACGTGGCCATGGTCTTACCTCCTGTATTCGTTGCCGCTTTCTTACGCGTTCACGAGGCCGTATCCCAAGCGCCTCGACACACGGTCCGCGTGTTTCTTCACAGATTGTCCGATAGCGTCCATCTCCGGATCGGGCATCCGAAATGCCGGTCCGGTGGTCGTGAGTGCAGCCACGGAGACGCCGTACTGGTCGAGGACAGGGGCAGACACGCACCGAATGCCGTCGTCCTCTTCGCCCATATCAAAAGCATACCCGCGCGCGCGAATCCGCTCAAGTTCGCGTTCCATCGCTTTCCGGGTGGTAATGGTCTGTTTGGTGAACCGCGTCATCTCGACCCGGTCCAGGAGCCCGTCGCGCTCCTGTTCGCGCATGAAGGCCATGATGGCTTTGCCGTGGGACGACGCGTGGACCGTGCGGCGTGTGCCGGGTTCCACCACGAACCGGAAGGGATACAATCCCGGCATCTGTTCGAGCACCAACCCCTGATCGTCGGAGACCACGCTGATGAGGACGGTCTCCTTTACTTCGTCGCGGAGGTCGCGCATCACGTCGATGGCGTTCTCCATCAGGCTCTTCTCGTTGGGACCGCTATAGGCCATGGAGAACATCTTGCGGCTCAATACAAACCGCTTGGTATCCGCATGGCGATTGAGGTAACCATGTTTGTGCAAAGTGTTTACGATGCGGTAGACGCTGTTTTTCGGGAACCCCAGTTGATGGGTCATGTCGCTGACGCCGAGGCCCTCGGGATGCTGCAGAAGATGCTCCATCATGAGAAGCGCCCGTTCCAGGACGGGGACATGATCTTCCGAATTCCCGTTTTCACGTGCCACGGAGGGTGGAACCTTTCGCCTGCGCCAAATTTCCCAAATATCGAACAGCGTTCGAAGTACCGGCGAGTATAGCTCCCGTACGCGAGCCTGTCAACCGGCCCACGGGGCCGTGACAAGGGGGCCATTTGGAGTGCGGCATCATGATGCCGCTTTGGCTTGGGGGCATCACGATGCCCCCTCCGCGGTCGTTCGGAAGGCCAGCATTGGCTCCCATCGTTTGATACGGCCCCCATCGTGATGGGGGCGGGAAAAGCGGCATCGTGATGCCGCAGTCCAAA
>JAAEQP010000994.1 GCA_024231375.1 bacterium
GACGATTCGGGGAATGTGTGCGCTTCGGCCCTCGTCGAGTATCCGCTGCATACACCTCGTCCCGATTGGGCCGAACAGGATCCCGCTGACTGGCGGCGCGCGGTCATCGAGGCGCTGTCCGAGCTGGCGGCTGCCCTCGACTCGTCCGACATCAAAGGCATCGGCCTGACAGGTCAGATGCACGGCTCCGTGTTTCTGGACGAAGCGGGCCAGGTGCTCCGCAACGCCATCCTCTGGTGCGACCAGCGGACCGCGAAACAATGCGACGACATCACGTCCAAGGTGGGCGAGAAACAGCTCATCGACATGGTGTGCAATCCCGCGCTCACGGGATTCACGGCCCCCAAAATCCTCTGGCTTCGCGACAACGAGCCCGAGATCTACGACAAGGTCCGCAAGGTTCTCCTGCCGAAGGACTACATTCGTCTGCAACTGACCGGCGAATACGCCACGGACGTGGCCGACGCTTCGGGTACCCTCCTGTTCGACGTCAAGAACCGGACGTGGCACACCGAACTCATGTCCATGCTCGATATTCCCGCCGACTTTGTGCCACGCGCCTTCGAAGGCCCCGAAGTCACCGGCACGCTGTCGAAGGAAATGGCCTCGGCCACCGGTCTGCCCGCGGGCATTCCCGTGGTGGCGGGCGGCGGCGACCAAGCCGCGGGCGGCGTCGGGTGTGGGATCGTGCGCACGGGTGTCATCTCATCAACCGTCGGGACCAGCGGTGTTGTGTTCGCATTCGCGGACGATGTTACCCTCGATCCCGAAGGCCGCGTGCATACCTTCTGCCACTCGGTACCGGGAAAGTGGCATGTCATGGGCGTCATGCTGAGCGCCGGCGGTTCTCTCCGCTGGTACCGGGACGCCTTCTGCGACGACGAGAAGGCCGTCGCCGCGTCCACGGGCGTCGACCCCTACGAATACATCACCGGCGCGGCCGACACCGTGCCGATCGGGGCGGAGGGGCTTGTCTTCCTTCCGTATCTCACCGGTGAGCGCACTCCCCACAAGGATCCCTACGCCAAGGGCGCTTTCGTCGGCCTTTCCCTCCGTCACACCAAAGCCCACATGGCGCGGTCGGTGCTCGAGGGTGTGGCCTACGGCATGCGCGACAGTCTCGACATTATCCGGGGAATGGGCGTGCCCATCACGCAGGTCCGCGCATCGGGCGGCGGCGCCAAGAGCGCCTTCTGGCGCCAGATGCAGGCCGACGTCAATCAGGCGCCGCTGGTCACCATCAACGTGGACGAAGGCCCCGCCTACGGCGCGGCGCTCCTGGCCACCGTGGCGACCGGCATGCACGGGTCTGTCGAGGAAGCCTGCGACGCCACAATCCGCGTGGTTGATACGTGCGATTCGGATGACGCCCGGGCGGCCGACTATGACCGGTGGTTCGTCGAGTATCAGGCGGCGTACCAGGCCCTTGCTCCAGGCTTCCGGCGTACGGCGGAGCTCTTGGGTTGAGCGCGAACGGCACGAGACCCACCGCAACC
This sequence comes from bacterium, assembly GCA_024231375.1. The sequence goes on from JAAEQP010000994.1 coordinate 1,497, forward strand.
CGAAAGGCATCTCACCATGAGTGACGGCACGCGCTACGAGCATGTGGTTGACGCGGAACACGAAGGCATCCGGCTCGATGTGTTTCTTGCCGCGTGTATCGAGGGTGCCAGTCGGTCCTACCTGCAGAAGCTCGTCAAGGACCGTCATGTCACCATCAATGGCCGCGTGTCCAAACGGCCGAGCCGTTCCGTACACGAAGGCGAGACCGTCGCCGTGGACGTGCCGCCTCCGCCTTCGACGGAACTGACCCCTGAGGACATTCCGCTGGAGATCCTCCACGAAGACGACGATCTAGTGATCGTGAACAAACAGTCGGGCTTGGTCGTTCACCCTGCACCCGGCCATTACACCGGAACCTTGGTGCATGCTCTGCTCCATCACTGTCCGGATTTCCAACGGTCGACCGGGGAAGCGGACCGGCCAGGCATTGTGCATCGGCTTGACCGGTTCACGTCGGGGGTGATGGTCGTGGCCAAGACGCCGCGCGCGTTCGCGTCGTTGGCGCAGCAGGCGCGTGACCACAGCTTCGACCGGCAGTACCTTGCCCTAACGCGAGGCACCTTTCCGGAGGACACGGGCGTGATCAATGCGTCCATCGGTCGAAGTAGCGTGGACCGCGCCCGTATGTCGATCACCGGCGTCAACAGTCGCGAGGCCATCACGCGATTCCGCGTGCTTGAACGCCTCGGTATCGCGTCGCTCTTGGCCCTGCAACTCGAAACCGGACGCACCCACCAGATTCGCGTGCATCTGCGATTCACGGGCCACCCCGTGCTCGGCGATCCCGTCTACGGCGATTCGGACTTCAGCGACTGGGGCATTCCGGACCCCGTCCGGAACGCGTTGGCGGCGCTCGAAGGCCAGGCCCTGCATGCGGAACGTCTTGGCATCGAACATCCCGCCACAAGCGAACGCATGACCTTCACGGCGCCGCCACCGACGGACTTTCAAGCCGCCCTCGACGCACTCCGCACTATGGACGGATGACGCCGCCTACTTCTGTTTGGATAGGTCGACGCGCGTTCCATCCGGTTCGGTGACACGCACGCTGAGCGCCCAAGCGCCGCCCATCTGACTGACCTTCATCAAGACGCGGTTCACGCCTTCCTGGCCTTCGACGGGGATGATGTCCGCGTCCGGCCGGTAACCCCTGCCTCCGTCGAAGCGGCCCACCTCCTGGTCGTTGAACCAGCACTTGAATCCGTCGTTGCTGCCGATGCTCAACCGGATGTCGCGGGCATGGTCGAGGGAGAACTCGGCGTACCCATAGGCCGCCGCGTCGGACAGGGGACCCAGTATGCGCGCCAAGTCCAACATTCCATTCGAATCCAGCGTCGAATAGGATCGCCACCGCACATCGAGGTCATCCGCCTTGTACGAAGCCTTCAGATCTACGCCCGGCTCGTCCACGTACGCCGTGTCGATGGGTTTCTCCAAGGTCCACGGGAACGGACCCGCCACATGCCAGTCGGCCAAACACCCTGCCTGCCGAACAGGCGCGAAGGGATCCACGCCGAGCTTCGTCACACCCGCCAGCAACACATCGCGACCCTTCGAGTCGCCGGCCATCCGATACGCCTGGAGCAGGCGTTTCACGGCGAGCGGCTTCTTCGACGGATCCTCCTTGCCCAGCCGCACAAGGTCGCGCGCCAGCACTTCCAGCGTGTTCACGCCTCCAAAGGCTGTTACGCCTCCGTCAGCCAAGGCGACGAAGATCCGGCCGTCCCCGTCGATGGCGATCCCGTCAGTCCTCGCAGCCGCGGGTAGCGTCTGGGTCGCCTGCCGGGCGCCCGTTCCGCGGTCAAAGAGAGCCACCTCCCATCGCACGTCCAACGACCGCTGAGCCCGTCCCGAGCACACCGTCACCACGGCGTCTTTGGCCAAGGCCAAGCCCACGGTTTCCTTGCCTGCGAGCCCCGCGGCTTTCCACACATAACGGGGACGCCGCCCGGCGCTTGCCTTGCGGTCACCGAGATACTCGACCAACTCGTCCGCATTCGCGCATACCGGCGCCATGCCCTTGCCAGGCACCAGGACCATGTGATCCGAATCCCATGCCGGGGAGACGCGTCCACGGCACAGCTCGCGGGTCGGGAACGTGCCGTTCCTGGGTTCGCGGACCGCGATGGTGAACTTGGCCGGGCTGACCACGTTCTCCTCCGCCGAGTAGAGGAGGCGTCCTCCGTGGACAAGGAAGCGATCGGCAAACAACCCGATCTCATGGCCTCGATCCGCGGTTGGCGATCCGTCGCCGATCATGGGGCCTTGATACGCGCCGGACTGCAAGTCGTAGGGCGCGTGGGAGACGAGGTTGCCGCCGGCCATCCAGAGTTGGCCAAAGGCGACCGTCATTGACCCCTGCGCCGACACGCCTTTGCGCAGTTCGGGCTTGAGATGTCCAGACGTGTCGTTGTGCCACAGCACTTCGCCCGTCTCCGCGTCCAGCGCGTACACGTAGGTGCCATCGTAGTCGATAATGCCCGCTGCCGCATAGGCGACGCCCTCATGCACCAGCACGCCTGTGTTGACAGGCCATGTCGAGCACACCGCGCCGTAGGCCATGATGCGGCGCTCCGCAGGCGCGGCGCGGAATCGCCACAGCAGGCGGCCCGTAGCGGCTTCGAGCGCGTAGATGTACCCGTCTCCCGAACCAGCGTACGCTCGGTTCCTCCAGATGGTGGGCGGCTGCATGACGGGCCCGCCGGTCGGGTACGACCACGCCTGCGTCCCCGTCGCCGCGTCGATGGCTTGCACGGAACCGTCGTCGCATCCAACAAACACCAGCCCACCCGCGATGGTGGGCGCGGAACATGCTACCGGCACCCGCGGCTGCCACGTCCACAACGGGGCCAGCGCGCCGCCTATCGTTGCATCGGACGCGGCCCCCCGGTCATTGGAGGCGCGGTAGGTGGACCAATCGCCTGACGATGCGCGCAGCTTCTTTGTGGGCTGAATGCCCTCCTTACCGGTTTCCAGTCGTTCGCGTGGGATTTCGGTCTGCTCAAACATGAAATCACCCGCCGAGCTGAGCGCCAGTGTACCCATCACGGACAGGTTGCAGTCGCACAACCAAGGACCCACGTAGAGGAGGCCGTTCGAACCGATGACGCCGTCGTTGCAGCCGGGGCGCACCGCGCCGTTGAAGGTCACCTGCCCGGTCTGGCGGTCGTAGCGCGTGAGCCCTTCCGGCCAGCCCCGGCAGAACATGGAGTCCGGTGTGGCCGTGAGCCGCACGCACGACCGTTTGGCGAATTGCAGGTCGCCTTGGGTTTCGCCCGTCAGCGGATCGAGGGCCTGCGTGCTTCCGTTCTCTCCAATACCCACGAAGATCTTGTCGTCCACGTAGATCGCGTTGGGGTTGTTGGTGGTCTTCTCCCGCGTCCACATGAGTTCGCCGTCGCCGGGCGACAGGGCTACCACGTTCGCGCGGGTCTGGCCTTGGAACACGAGGGCCGGCGGTGTGTACACGCAAAGGCACGTGGTCCGGAATCCCGGCGTGGACCCCAACCCCTGTCCTTTCGCCTCGATCAGGTCGCGAGTTTCGGGTTTGGCGTTCGCCCACGCTACATCGCCCGTGGCGGCCGTCAGCGCACCCACAACCTTATCCGGGCAGTAGTAGAAGATCTTCCCGTCGCCCATGGCCATGGCCCGCGAGTCAATGTCCGCGTCTTCCTCATGCGTCCACAGGACGGATTTCGCCGCCAAGTCGTATGCCGCGATGGTGGTGCCGAAGCCCCACGGCACCCGGGACTGGTAATAGCCCCGGCTCAACTCCCCCCAGCTCCAAGCGGGGTACGGGCTACGCACGAGCGTAGTCTCGGCAGGGTCGCCCTTCCGGCCGACGAGCGTGTACAGAACGCCTTCGTCCATGGCCATCCATTTCCATTCGCCTTTGATGCCTGGCAAGCGGATTCGGCCCAGTTCGTCCCCCGTTTCCGGGTCCAGGATCACGCAACCCCGGCCGTCCTCCTGGATCATGTAGAAGGCATCGGCCGTCGCGACGAACGCCGACCGGTGGACCAGGTAGCCGTCTGGAAGCCGGCGTGTCCACAGCAAGGCCCCGTTATATCCGTTGCGGGCCAGCAACGTATTGAGCCACGCCTCTTCCCGCTCGTGATGGGCAATGTGACCCATGGCCGTGAATATCCGCCCTCCCGCCGACGTCGTGATCGCGGGCATGGCGATGTAGTACGGCAAACCCAGCCAATGGGTCATGTACGGCGCTCTAATGCGCGTGTCCGTGGAGACGGCGTTGTTGTCCGGGCCGTGCTCCCAGTGGTTCCAGTCGTCCATGCCCTCCGGCACGGGCTTCCGGACGGCGCGCTCGACGCGAATGCCCGAGGCCGTCACGCCATCGAACCGCACCGTGATCCCGCCCGGCCGAAGCACACGCATCACATCCGGTGCGGTAGGCGAGGCGGTCACCACGATGTCGACGAGATTGTCTGCATAGGGAAGCCGGTCGTGTCGGTAGTGCTCGACCTGGATTCCTGCCCCGTCAGGTCCGAGAGCCTCAAGGGCGGCTTGTGCCCGGCGTGCCGTGGCCTCATCCGGCTCCAGCACATGCACCAGATAGCCTGTTTCGCGTGCGACCTGATGCGCGGCCTCACCGTCGCCCCACCCAATCAGGCAACATAGGCCGCGGTGTTCCGGTTCCGCGGCGACGGCCACCCCGGTCAATCCAGCCACTACTGTGACACAACTGACGAACCACACCCCCAAGTTTCGCATCGCTGCCCCTCCTGGTCGCGGTGAAGAGTGAACGCCCTGCCCCGTCATCGGCAGGGTCATCGTATCATTGTGCGGCCGAGGCGGCAATAGGCGCGGTCAACAGGGCAATCGCACTAGAAGCTAGACCTGCATGATGAGTTCTTCGAGGTAGGAGTTGTCCCATGC
>JAAEQP010000995.1 GCA_024231375.1 bacterium
GCGCCCACCTGCAAGAGATCCCTCGACTTCGCTCGGGATGACGTAGAGGTGGTGTCTCTCGGTGGAACTGAGATCGTCGGGGTTGCAACTTTCTCAACAGCTCCACTGTCCCCAAGCTTCGCGTTCACCCGCGCGCTGCCGCGCCCCCGGCTCTGTACAGCGGCTCCCTACTACGTTCCCGGTTTCAAGATCGCGTAGTGAGGCAGACCGATATATTCGAACCGCGCCAATACGTCCTTCGCGGGCGCTTGGTCCGGCGTCTCGGCTTGGTACTTCACTTTCACGTACCCCTCCAGCCGGTTCGCGACGGCCGGGTCTCTCAGCGTAGTCTTGTTCATGGTGAGGCAGTTCTTGCACCACGTGGCCCAGAAATCGACAAGGACCGGTTTCCCCTCGGCCTCCGCTTGGGCCAATCCGTTCTCCAGCGACGATGTCCAGCCTTCCTCGTCCAGGGTCTCCGCGCTCTGTTGCACAGCCTCGGGATCGACCAGATACCGGTCGCTGAACAACGTCGCGCCAAGGTATCCGTAGTACACGCCCATGACGATAATGAACACGCCGAAGACGTACTTCACGTAGACCATCCATTTGCCGGGCTTCGGCAGAAAGGCCAGACCCGCGCCCGCCAACGGCCACGGCAACGCCATCCCCACACCCAGGAGAAACGGCAACACCAGCCCGATCACCGACCCTTTCGCATAGGCGTCTTGCGAATACAGCACCACCATGATGACCACCGGCGCTACGCAGGCGCCCGCGAGCAAGGCGTTGATCATGCCCATGATGAACGCGAACACGAAACTGCCCTTCTCGGGTTTGATGCCGAGTCTGCCCTGGAACCGCGTGAAATCAATGAGAAACAGGTCGAACAGGGCCAACCCCAGCAGCACAAAGATCACGGCGATCCCGAAATTGAACCAGGGCGACGCGTTGATGGCCCCAAAGGAACTCACGCCCAGCACCACCACCAGGCCCAGCACGCCGTAGAGCAACGCGATTCCCGCACCGTACAGTCCACCCAGGAACAGCCCGCGCGCCCGCGATCCCGACTGGGCCCCTGCGCCAATGATGGCGAGGTTGATGGGGATGATGGGCAGCACACACGGCGTCAGGTTCAGCAGCAATCCACCGACCAACGTGATGACCACCACCACCCACAGACTCTTGTCCTGAAGGAACCCCGCCTGGGTCTGGCCTAAACCCGACTCGGCCGCGTCGATAAACGCCAGGAACTCATCCCCCTTCATGTAACCGCCGGCCTGCCCGGCAATGGTGAACCGGGACAGCATCTCCACCGCGCCGCCCGTCCCCTCGGAAGTGGGGTCAAGCTCGGCGGATGACTCGCCTGTTGGTGCGGAAGTGTCTCCTCCCGTGAACGCAATGTCCGCGAACACGTCTTCATGTTGTGCCACTACCGGCTGACCTTCGGCAACCACCTTCAGCACGATCTCCAGCTCCGTCGACGCGGGCGCCCAGCATTGCGTGTCGTTACACGCCTGGTATCGAAGCGACCCCTTCAACGCGTAATCGCCCGGTGCGACGCCATCCCCAACACCCACGGCCAACCCGATAGGGAAGGTGCCGCCGTACACATGCATCAATTCGTCCGAACCCTCGAACTTGAAGTCCTTCGGCACCGGGTACACCGTCTCGGTCACGACCATGCCGTCAGGCGTTTCCACCGAGAGCACGGTGGGAATCAGAAACTCCTCCAACGGTTTGTTCGCGTTGACGTGCCAAGGCTCCGGAAACGTGACCTGCACCGCCACGTGTTGCGTCGAGCCGGGGCTGACCCCGTCACTCGCCGTCAGCACCTCGAACGACGGACTCGGCCCTCCGGGTTGGGCGAATGCAGCCGCCGTCATGAAAACCATCGCCACGGCAAACCAGGCGGGACCAATCTGGGGACGTACTCCGTACTTCATCATTCCTCGTCTCCCTCGGCGATTCCAAGCAACTGAGCCAACGCGTCGGCGCTGGTCACGGGTTGCTGACACGCGAAGTCCTTACAGACATAAACCGCCGGATGCCCGTCGATCAACTTCTTGTCAGTCAGAAGCGGGATTCGGGCCTCCACGACCGCGCGATTCGGCGCCGTCGGGTCGAGAAGCGCCACGACCTTGCTTGGCACGAAGTTCCCGTGAATCGTCCGCAGAAACGCATCGACCTCGGCGGTGCCGCTCTCGCCCACCACCGCAATCTCCTTGGGTGCATTCAAGTAGAAGTCCGCCACGGACAACATCTTCACGAATCCGCGCGGGGACGCCGACATGCCTTGGCGGTTGAGGGACAGAATCGTCTCCGCCTTGTTGAAGTAATCGCCCTTGCCCGTCAACCGCGCCAGTCGCAGCAGCGCCTGTGCCGCGATGGAGTTGCCCGACGGTTCCGCGCTGTCGTGCATCGGTCTCGTCCGAACCAGCAGGTTCGTGTGGTCGACGGTCGTGAAGAAGAATCCGCCCGCATCCGAGTCCCAGAACCCGTCGACCATGCGGCCCGCCAAGCTGTCGGCGGCCTCAAGCCACCGCACGTCGAACGTGGCCTCGTACAACGATACCAGCGCATCGCAAAGGAACGCGTGGTCGTCCAGGTACGCTGGCAACCGGCTCTCACCGTTCCGGTGTGTGCGCAACAGCGTCCCGTCGCGATCCATCTCGCGCACCATGAACGCGCCCGCGCGAACCGCCGCATCCTTGTAGCGCTCGTCGCCCAGCACCTGATACCCCTTGGCAAAGGCGTTGATCATCAGACCGTTCCACGACGTGAGGATCTTGTCGTCCAGTCCAGGCCGGACCCGTCCGCCGCGGACCGTCAGCAGCTTCTCTCGCGATTGCGCGAGGCGCTGCTCTAGCTCCTCCGCGCTCAGACCCGGCTCTGCGTCGTCCGAGGCGGACCCAAGGTGGAGGATGTTCTGTCCCTGGTGATAGGACTCATGGGAATCGAAGTTCCCGCCTTCCCGCACGCCGTAGTGCCGACAGAACAGGCCGCCCTCCTCCTCACCCAGCACCGACATGAGTTCGTCCCACGTCCAGACGTAGAACTTGCCTTCCTCGCCTTCGCTGTCGGCATCCTCGCTCGAATAGAACCCGCCTTCGGGATTCTGCATGTCGCGTAGAACGTATTCGAAGATGTCTTCCGCCACGTGGCGGTACAGCGCATCGTGCGTGAGCTGATACGCTTCAAGATAGGCTTCCGCAAGTTGGGCGTTGTCGTACAGCATCTTCTCAAAATGGGGGACCAGCCATTGGGCGTCCGTCGAGTATCGATGAAACCCGCCGCCCAAATGGTCGTACACGCCGCCCTCGTACATCTTGCGCAGCGTCACCGTCGCCATCTTCAGCGCCTCTTCGTCGCCAGTCGTCACATGCCAACGCAGGAGCAGCGCAATGGACGGACCGGACGGAAACTTCGGCGCGCCACCGAATCCGCCGTCGGTGGGATCGAAGGTCTGCTGAAGCGCACGCACCGCGCCCTGCACTTGGTCGCGGCTGACCGCCTCGGTCCCGCTGCTGGGGCGCCCTGTCATCGCTCGCTGCACGGCGGCCGTGGTCTGGTCCGCGCTACCCAGCACCTTCTCCCGCTCCTCGCGCCATACCTGGGCAAGTTGGGTCACCACACGCATGAAGCCGGGTCGCCCGAAGCGATCCTCCGGTGGGAAGTAGGTCCCCGCGTAGAACGGTTTCAGGTCGGGCGTAAGAAACACCGACATAGGCCATCCGCCGCTGCCCGTCATCAACTGGACGGCGGTCATGTAGATCTCGTCCAAGTCAGGCCGTTCTTCACGGTCCACTTTGATGTTCACGAAGTGCTCGTTCAATAGCGCCGCAATCGCTTCGTTCTCGAAGGATTCGTGTTCCATGACGTGGCACCAGTGACACGCCGAGTACCCGATCGACAGGAAGATGGGCTTGTCCTCATCCCGGGCACGTTGCAGGGCTTCCTCGCCCCACGGGTACCAGTCCACCGGGTTCCGCGCGTGCTGCAGCAGATACGGGCTGGTTTCGTTCGCGAGCCGGTTCGTACCTCGTGTCCTCACCGTGGAGGTCTCCTCATTGCCCATCGCGCCGCCCTCCTGGGCCGACTCGGCCTGAGGTTGCGCCACCGGCCTCGCCACCAACGTGACCAGCACGAATCCGGCCATCAGTGCCGCCATGCGGACTGCCCGTCTCGTGTTGGTTCGAATCCATCTCATGCCAACCCCTTCGCCTGGTCGGTCTCTACCACGCATCCTCAATGAAACAGAGCGCAGGCGTGCGGCATTCCAGGCAATAAAGATTGCAGAGAAAAGGACTTACCACGTCGGGTCCTGGGCCGGTCCGCGGTTGGCCCGGTTCACGAGGAACCCCACGATCAGCGCCACCCACACGAGGCCGTGTTCCATGGCCTGGGTGGCCAGCTTCCAGGCGGGCCCATAGTTCCGGTAGCCGTAGAGAAACAGGAGGTAGTACAACCCGAACGCGCCGCTGAGCACGATGGCCCACGGCCGCGGACGCAACGCCGACAAGGCCAGCACCCCAATGGCGTACCACGGATAGGCCGCCGGAAGGAACAGAAACCAACACAGCAGACTCGTCTGTAGAGCGGCCACAAGATCATCGGGGCAAGGAGCCCTACTGAAAAGCCCTGCCTCTGACGAACCCCGATCGACGGAGTTCAGCACGCCGTCTTCCCCTTCCCGGAAGAACCGACAGAACCCCCGAAAACACGAGCGAAGAAGCGGGACTGAC
>JAAEQP010000996.1 GCA_024231375.1 bacterium
GCTCGTACATGTCCCCGTTTTTCGCAGGACAGGGACGCGCCCGGGCGCGCCCGGACAAGCACGGACGGACACGGCCTGGGGACGGAGTGGTGCTGGCTTGGTAGGTTGGCTGAACGGGCGAAAAGCCGGGTACACGTAACTTCACCCTTTGGGCTCGTACATGTCCCCGTTTTTCGCAGGACAGGGACGCGCACGGACAAGCACGGACTGGGGACGGAGTGGTGTTGGCTTGGTAGGGAGCGCCGAACGTGAATGGAGGAGGTTGCCGTGAGGACCGTGAATTCAAGAAGTTGGTTGCTTGGTGCTGTTTGGATCACCGTGGCGGCTGTGGTGAGCCTCGGCGCGGGGCCGGCGCCGCTGTTGACCTTTGAAGCGCGGGACGCCGTTCAAGGCGTTGCGGTGGATGCGGCCAACGTATACGTCATCGACAATCGGGTGATCGCGAAGCACGACAAATTCACGGGTGAACTCGTGAAGCGTTGGTCCGGGGAGCGGGGACAGACCCGTCCCGAGGCTTCGCGTCTGCTAGGGGCGGTCCCACCGGGCTCGCGCCTCACTCATATGAACAGTGCCATGGTACGTAAAGGGCGGCTCTATGCGGCCCATTCGAACTGTCCGAATGTGCCCATGACGAGTTCCGTGGAGATTTGGGACGCCAAGACCCTTGAGCATGTGGACAGCCACAGCTTCGGGCGGACGGACGGTTCGCTCACGTGGATGGACTGGCACGACGGCCATTGGTGGGGCTGTTTTGCACACTATGCGACCAAAGCGGGCTACCCCGGCAAAGGTCCTGAATGGAGCACGCTTGTGAAGTTCGACGCGAAGTGGCGCAGGGTCGAGGCGTGGGCGTTCCCGCCGGAAGTAATCAACCGGGTCAAGCCGAATAGTTGTTCGGGTGGTTCTTGGGGACCCGATGGGCTGCTGTATGTGGCGGGCCACGACCGGCCTGAGCTTTGCGCCCTTCGTCTTCCGAAAATGGGGTCTACTCTGGAATATCTGGGGGTTGTCCCGTTTCCGATCAAGGGCCAGGCTATTGCCTTTGACCGAAGCGGCACGGGACTGCTCTACGGGATCGTGCGGGCGGATTCTACGGTGGTTGCCGCGCCTTTCGAGGGGTTTTTCTTGGGTGCGAAGGTTTCCCGATAGCGTTCCTCAAGAACGGGGGGCGTGCCCAGGCTTTTGGGACTGGCCTTGGCTGGGGAGAACGCGCACGGACAAGCACGGACGGACACGGAC
>JAAEQP010000997.1 GCA_024231375.1 bacterium
AGCGACAAACGGGGACTGCCAAGCTCTTGCGTCCCATTATTGCCCTTCTTAGGGCGACAATGGGTGGCTGTCCCCAGGTTATCGCGGCCTGCGCGCGGGAGACTGCCACTTCTTCAACAGCTCCACTGTCCCTGTCTTCCGCGTTCCGGCGATTGGGGAAGTTGTTCCAGGTTGTATTTGCCGGTTCGCGTGAGTGATGATCGTGGACACTGCGTCCGCTTGATGCGCAATGACCCGCGGACACTTCAGCGACAGAGGATGGATAGACCATGCCCTATTTCAATGAACTGAACGACTTGGCTCGGCAAGCGGCGGAATGGGCCGACCTGCGGCATGAACAGGGGGTTCCCGTGAAACTCGCCGTGGCCCGGCTTCGACGAGAACTGGCCCGCGCCGTCCGCGAACTCAAGCGGGCCAAACCGTCTTCCCAGGCGCGACGCCGCGAACCCAACGACCTCGACAGCATCCAGGCGCTCCGCCCCAAAGGCCCTCGAATCATGTGGGACGCATTGCGCGAGACGGGTTTGAAGGACCGGATGCGCGGCGCGTGGCTGGGCCGTGCCGCGGCATGCACACTCGGCGCGCCGGTTGAGAACTGGTCCATCGACGCCATGGCACGGTTGGCCGAGAAAGGTGGCGACGCGTTTCCGCCCGAGGACTACTGGTCCACCCATCCGAGTCCCGGTCAGGAGCGGTACGGCGCAAGCACCATCGCCGATTATCTGAGAGGCGGGTTGACGTGCATCCCCGTCGACGACGACCTGACCTACACGATTCTAGGACTCCTCATTCTCGAAACCTACGGTCCCGGCTTCACGGTCGACGACGTGGGCCGCGCGTGGTTGGATTGGTTGCCCATGGCCTGCACGGCCGAACACGTGGCGCTCGAGAATCTCAAGGCGGGCGTGCCCGCATCGAAGGCCGGCGAGAAGGACAACCCCTACCAGGAATGGATTGGCGCAGACATCCGTAGCGACCCCTGGGGATATGCCGCCCCGGGCTGGCCCGAAGGCGCAGCCGAAATGGCCTACCGCGACGCCTACCTGTCGCATCGGCAGAACGGCGTGTACGGCGCCATGCTATTCGCGGCGGCCATTGCCGCGGCATTCGCGCTGGACGACCCGGTCGAGGCCGTACGCGTCGGCTTGACCGAGATCCCCAAGGGATGCCGCTTGGCCCGCGACATGCGCTGGGCACTCAAGGTTGGTCCCGAACTGCCCGATTGGCGCGCCGCACGATCCGCTGTGGACGAACGGTTCGCCGGCATGCACAGCGTCCACACCAACAACAACGCGTGCCTCACCGTGTTCGGGCTCATGCTGGGGGAAATGGATTTCACCAAGACCATTGGCATCACTGTCGCCATGGGGCTCGACAACGATTGCACCGCCGCCACGGCGGGTTCGATTCTGGGCGCGGTCATTGGGGCGAGGGCCATCCCACCCCATTGGTGGAAACCGTACCGGAACCGCACACGCACGTACTTGCGCGGTCACGAATGGTTTTCCAATACGGACCTCATTGACCGGTTCATGGCCGCGGCCCGGTGCTGCTGGGACATCGCGCCCTGAGGCGGATACACAAGGAACAGAGTTCCGAAACGAAAGGCTCTCACATGTATCTCTTCAACGCTATCATCCTCGCCGTGTGTGTGCTGTGGGTCATCGGCCCGGCAGCAGCGGCCGACCAAGCCGCCGGCTCCCTCCGCGCGGGCGTGGCTAAGAGCGACATCACCACCGATGCGGAAGGCGTCCGGGTCAACGATCCCCTCTACGCCAAAGCCTTGGTCATGGATGACGGCGATACGCGCCTAGCCATCGTCGCCATGGACGCTGTCGCCATCGGCGGAATCGGTGACATCAGCGACGAGTTCTTGCCTGAGCTTCGCGCCCGCATCGAAAAAGAACTGGGCATCCCCGGCGCCCATGTCCTGGTCAACGCGTCCCATACCCATCCGCCCGGCCGGCTTCTATGCGACCACACCGAACAACTCGAACGGACCTTTGACGCTGTGCGGCGCGCGCAAGAGGCCATGACTCCTGTGAGAGTGGGCGCCGGCACCGGCCACGAAGACCGCATCGGGATGAACCGCACCCTCCAACTGAAGAATGGCAAGGCTTGGACCATTCGCCACGGGAACCCCTGTCCGCCCGACGACGAGGTCGAGAGCGTCGGTCCGATTGACCCCGAAATCGGCATTCTCAGAGTCGACCGGTTGGACGGCCGCCCCCTGGCCGTGGTCTACAACTACGCGTGTCATCCCTACCTCACCGTGCCGCGCGGTGGCGTCACGGCCGACTATCCCGGCTTCGCGTCGGCCGTCATTGAAGACAACCTGGGCGACGACGTGATGGCGTTGTTCCTCCAAGGGGCGGGCGGCGACATTACCGAAATTCTGTACAAAGACGTGAGCCGCCCGAGAGACGCCGAACCCCTGGGCACGATGCTGGGACTGAGCACGCTGAAGGGCGTGCGGTCCATCGAAACACAGGACGCCACGATGAGTGTGGTCAATGAACCCATCGAGCTTCCGAGAAAAGCCGATTTCGATGAACGTGTTGCCGAACTCGAAGCCGAACAGGCCAAGCTGTTGAAATCGCTACGCGGCACCAGCCTGAACATCAAGACCTTCATCCCCCTCTACATCCGGCACGAACTCGATCCCGATCATCCGTCCTACTATTCCTACCGCTACCTCCAATCCGACAAGCTGGGCACCGACGAGTTCTCCGCCATCGACGGTCAGAACCGCGGCCATCTCAACAAGTACCTGCGCAACATCCGTACCATGGAAAAGCTGGCGCGCATCCAGGACAAAATCGCCACCTTGCGCCGTCATCAGGCCATCAACGAGGAAGCCGGTGAGCCGACCGTCGCGACCGAGGTGCAAGGCATCAAGATCGGCGACTTCGTGTTGGTCTCCTGCGCGGCCGAAGTGCTTGTGCAGGTTGGGTTGAACGTGAAAGAAGCCTCGCCCCACGAACACACGTTCATGTCGGCCTTCTCCAACGGCTACCTTCACTACGGCCCCCCCGCATCCGAGTACCCCAAAGGCGGCTACGAGGTGACCGAATGCTTGCTCGCGCCGGAGTGGCAGGCCATCTACGAGACCAAGGCCGACGAGGTGCTGCGGCGGCTGAAGTAGGGGGGAGAGCGTGCTCCCCAGAACGTCTGGTAGCGAGTTGTGGCGCGGTTGAAGTGCTTGGTGACGCCTGAGTTCCGCTCAGACGCGCCAACACCCGCAGGGTGATGGGCGGCCCCGGGGAATGAGCGCGTGGCGGCGAGGTGAAGGTCGTTCAGTCTTCCCATCGCCAAGGCTGCACTTCGACGAAATTGCATCCCAAGTCCTGGCCTGGAAGACCGTGAGGAACATCGTCGGTTATCGTGAGTTCGGCGGTTTCCGAAGCAGCGTCGAAGACAACCCGGATGTAGTTGATCAGGGCCTGCTGGCGATCACATGCGGCGACCGCGCCGGACTCATGGCTTTCCACCAGCGCATGGAAACTGTGCTCGGGCACCGGATTGGCGCCGCCGATGCGCAACGCAATCCCGGCCTTCTCGCGATGGGTCCAGTGGGCCACGTCAAGAGCCAGTAGCTTGGCCACATAACGCCGCCCGGGCTCCAGTCCTCGAATCGTCTGGCCCAATGTGTTGCCACCTTGCGCACCGCGCGTCATACGAACCAGCGAATCGCCTGTTGCGGTCTTCCAGTAGCGGCCTTCAATCCACCCGAAATCCTCGATGCGATCCGGTCCAACTCCCCCCTCCTCTGCGGCATCGACCGTCCATCCCTCGAGCCCGTGGATGAAATCGCCGTTCTCGATGTGCCGGAGTTCGTAGGGGTCGCTAGTGAGCGGTTCAGTGTTCCCCTCGATGCAGTAATGGCGCATCAGGCGGTACGTCCATTGCAGCACGTCCGTGTCGGCATACTGGGCGGTCCAGGGGATGACACCTGCCAAGTTCGCATGACACGGGTGGGTGGCCATCAGTCGGAACTGCCAGTCAAGAAACACGGAAAAGTCGGCATGGGGATTCTTCCCCAGCGTTGCCGGGATGGCTGAGAATATGCCAGGGCACATGAGCAAGTAGCGGCTGATATCGGGTTGTTGCTTCTGCCAGGCCTGCATGGTGGACGCAAGTTTCTCGATCACATAGATGCGCGTGGCAATCTCGCTCGCCCCCTCGCTAAGATAGTTCTCCCACACGAGGCGATGATCGTATTTCTTGATGACTTCCTGGAAAGGAACACCGGGGGGATGCACAAAGATCTCACCGACCCACGCATAGAATCTTCGGTTGCCCCAGGCCGGATACTGACTGAAGCGGTCGAGCGCTGCAGTCCACTCATCGAACTGTTCCGCCCAGACGTTGGAGAACTCATCGATGATGATGCCGCTGGACAAGGGGTGCGTGCTGCCGGGTTTGTCACGCCACACCGCGTACACGTCCTCAGCGAGGACCGGCGGCCTCTTGTTCAACCCCTCACCAAGCCCTGGCAGAGGTTCACGCACAATCCACTCGCGTCCATCGCGCACCCACTGCTTCACAACCGCATCCGGCTCGTTCAGTGCGGTGTAGGGCCGTCCTCCGTGCTCGAACGGATCAGGGTCGAGTTCCTTCACCAGGGTGTTCACGGTGGGAAACACGTACCGCTCAAAGAAATCCAGTCCGAAAGGGCCATGCTCGGGCACGTCGAGTACCGGCGGGTAGAAGCAGAAGAGCAACTCCGGAATCGACCGAACTTCGAGACGCCGGCCCTCGGCGTGTTCTACACGCACCGAGTGCCGTCCCGCGTCCAGTCGGCGCATAGACTCCATGGCGCCCGTCCGCCAGTAGGGGCGTAGGGCCAGACGCGCCTTCTCGTCGTCCAGGAAGAGGCGCCCCCTGTCCGGCATCGCGTCAGGACGCGAAAGGCTGAAGAACACCCAGCCTGCCTTGGGGTTGGTGAAGCCAATCGTCTCGGCCTCTGACCCACATTCGTCGTCGAACAACTGGCACACGAAGTTGTTCAGCGGGACAGCATCTGCATACGTGGCCCCTCGAACGACACGTGCCGGCCAGAGGACCTTGGTCCGTGCAGCGACGTCTTCAAGCTGCACGCCTTCCGGGGACACCGCCGTTACGTCAACGGTATAGGTCACCGCGTCGGGTGAGTAGGACAACGGAAACGCGCACTCGGTGGGAAGAGCGTCCGCCGCGATGGGAATCCGCCTTTCCAACACGGGAGCAGTCCCACCGTCGGCCGTTACGGTGATCTGGTATTCACCATCCAAAGGGTGTGTCTGCGAGTTGACCTGGAGCACACGCACCAGCAACTCGCGCGCTGCGTAGTCTATTGCACAAGTCGCCTCGACCGCCGACATGGACTCCGGGTTCAGGGTGAGGGCGCAGGGCAGCACCCAGAGCCCACCGCTCTTGCCCCAGTCAAACACATCGAGCGCGATCAGTGCCTTGGTGCCGGATTTCGTGGTCAGGTTGTCTGCGCCGACCTCAACGTAGGGCGTAATGTCCACTGCCTGAAAGGCCCGCGCCACGGACTCTCTGTTCTTACTGTCTTCATAGAAACCCAGCGTCGCCGCCTTCTTCCCATTCACATAGACCGTGGCACAATCGTTAATCCCGCCAAAGGCCAGATAGACCGGTCGCGTCAACCATCCGTCGGGCACCGTCACCCATTTCCGGTACCAGGCATGGCCGTCGTACTCGGCGATGCCCTGGTCCTCCCACCGCATCCCCGCGTTCAGTGTCGCCCATGCCCCATCGTCGAAATCGACCGCCGCCCAATGCTGGCGTTCGCCCACCGCCTCAGGGTCGGTCGTGAACCTCCACTCCTTCGCAATATCGATGACGTGCTGCGCCGAGGCGTTCGACGTGACCGCAACCCAGGCCAAACACAGACCGAACAGCATGCGCTTCGTATTCATTGCCGATGCCTCTCCTCCGCCTACTCCACACACTCCGGCGCCACCCCACTGGCGGAAGCCACCGTCGGCACAGGCCTGAACTGCGGATGGTCTTTGTACTTCAGATTCTTCCGACCGAAATAGGACCCGTAGTAGGGCGCGTTTGCGTCGACCCACGTCACCAACCGAACGAATTCCTCTTCGGAAAGCTTCGTGTCGTTGTGGCCTTTGCGCAGCACGGCGATCAGTTCGCTGGCATGGGACCCCCACGTATACGGCGGCGTATCGTCCACAGCGCCCATCTTCGACTTGATCTCGCCCACCGTCTTCAACAGACCGCGGTTGATGAGGTTCTCGTAGGAACGGCAAAACAGGCCCGTCAACTCACCCGACAGGTCCATACCGGCCTTGGGCTTCTCGCCTCCGTGGCAACGGACGCAGTGCCTGTCGAGAATCGGTTGGATGTCCGTGGCGTAGTGGATCGGTCGCGGGCCCGTGTCTCCCGGTTGCGGCATCGGCACAACGGCAGGCCTACCCATCGCGCTCACTGGCACGTTCGCCGGGGCCCAGGCCCGTGGCTCATGGCACCCGATGCACGAACGGCTTTCGCCCGGTTTGAACTCCACGAAGGTCCGCATGCGCTGGATTTCCATGTAGTTTTCGTCAAGCGCCTGGAAGAAGATGTTCTTCTCCGGCGGAACCAGGAACCGCGCTGAACCGTCTTCCTCGACCGGCACCACACCGTGGAGAACCTTGGCGTGGGTATGGGTCCAGAGACTAATCACCGAATGCTGTTGACCGTGGGCATCGCCATCCCAGAACCGCCGCGCCTTCCACGGACGCGCCACGGTTTCCATGACGCGGATGTACTTCACGGCGCCGCGAGGGACGCCCTCTTGCGGCCCGTGCTCACCGTAGGCCGTGAGGGTCGCGCCGTCGAGTCCCGCATACACGTCGCTCATGACCACTTCGGCCCACTGCTCCGTTTCATCCGCCTCCGGCGCGGGCAACACCGACGGCAGTACCGGCGGTTTCCGCCGAGGCCGCAGCGGCATGGGTTGCCAACAGGACATATCGGCATCGTCGTAGATGCACACCCGGTTGCCGAATTCATCCAGCAAGTACAGGTCGTAAGCGCTCACATGATGCACCGGTTTGTCCCGGTTGTACGAGACCAGGAAGAAGGCGTCGGACAGGGGGAAGGGGTCGTCGAACAGCGGCCCTCCCTTGACCTCCTTCCACTCACCGTCGATGCGATGGCGGTATCCCCATTCGCTTTGGATGTCAATCTCCGGGGTCAGGTACGTCATGGGCGCACGCGTGCGGATGGGACGGTTGATGTCCAGACGCAACACCGTGCCCACGCCCAGGGGCATGTGCGGGCCGCCAATGCACGTCACCAGATTGTTGTGACCCGGAACCGCGCGGCCGTTGTAGAAGCTCGGGAATGCGTGGTCGTTGCCGAAGATCTCCACGGTGCCGGTACCATCAGGCCGCATGGCCCACAGGCACTTCACGGCCGAACCGCCCTTGTCCACATACTCCCAGCGGGTGTACAGAATGCGTCCGTCATTCATAATGGACGGCACCTCTTCGCTCACCGGCGTCTGCGACAACAGCGTCATGTTGCCGCCATCCTTGTCGACTTTGTAGAGCGCCGTCGTCGTCAGGATGTCGGGGGAATCGCACAGAATTCCGCGTTCGCACCGCGTCGAGACGAAGCAGATGCCTCCGTCGGGAAGGTAGCACGGGTGCATGTCGTCCGTTTGGTGGTAATAGATGCGGCCCGTGCCGCCCAAGTGCGAGTTGTTGTATTTCTCGATGCGTGCTTGCTCGTCGTCCGGAGGAAACGTGATCTGACGCAATCCGGTTCCGTCGATTCCCACCTCGTACAAACGGAACCCTTCTTTGGGAGACGCCTTGTAGTCGAACACAACCCGCGTCGCATCGAAAGACAAGTCGTAGCGCCCGAAAATGCCGCCGTCCAACTCAGGAA
This sequence comes from bacterium, assembly GCA_024231375.1. The sequence goes on from JAAEQP010000997.1 coordinate 7,900, forward strand.
CGAGGTCCGTCACAGTCCCATCTTCGAGTGAGAGGACGCACACGTTGCCACCGTAGTGAACACAACCGTCGATGTAATCCGTATAGTAATGAGTGGACTGATACGTCGGACGCCGCACGAAGATAAGCCGGTCGAAGGCCATCAAGGGGTTGTGGGCAAGCAACGCGTCACGCTCGATCCGGCCCAGCGCGTCACGCCACTCCTCCGTCGTTTCCTCGGAGAAGCTTTGCTTCTTCCACTGAGCGGCGGTGGCCTCGAGCGCATCAAGTTGCTCCACGCAAATGCGGTGCGCGGGGGTGTCCAGGAACGTCGATGCCCTGCGCACGCTCTCAAGTCGTTCCAATCCCAATTCGGCGAACAGGGCCGCGTGCCGGCGCGAACGCAGATAGAGGGACCGAACGGCGGCGCACTCGGCGGTGTCGCTCACTTCCTCGGCCATGCCATTTGCCTGCGAGGACAGGTCCGCTACCCGGTGGGACGCCTGCGCGTACCGGGTGGCGAGTTCGGCCCAATCTCCCGGTTCCCACGCTTCGTCCCAGATGCCATCTTCCTCTTCCCACGCCATCTCCCGTTGAGACTGCGGGTCCGTGAAGTCCTGTCTGGTACGCGCCCACACCAAGTCGCCCACGTCCGCTCCCGACAGCACGCACCCCGACCCATCCAGGTGAAGCGCCTTGCCGACCTTTCCCTTCGCGAAACCAAGGTTCTTCACCACCATGACCCGCTCTGGCGCACACGCATCCGCCACGTCTTCCTCAAAGCGCCAGTGAACCGCGAGCCCTTCGGTGGCGCCCGAATCAGGCGTCTCGTACAGGACGTTGATTTCCGAAGGCCGAAGTGCCCGGTCGTACACACGCAATTCGTCCAAATCGCCGCGAAATCCACTCATTTTGGGAAAGTTGAGACTCGTGAAACCGATCTTCGCCACGCTTCCCGGCACGTCCGCTTGCGCGTCCAGTTCGCCTGACACGTCTTGCTCACCGTCCACGTAGAACCGGAACCGCTTGCCCCGCTTGGTCACGGCCACATGGCGCCACGAACCGTTTGCGACAACCCTGTCGGACGTCATCACACCGACCCAGCCAATGTCGAAACAGAGCTTCCGTTCGCGAATGAAGAAGCTCTTGCCCTGCCTCACCCAGTTGCTGCTCGGAAGGGTCTTGGCGAAAATCGTCCCGTCCTTCTTGGTACGAATCCAAGCCGAAAGGGTGAAGTCCGTGCGTCCCAGGTCCGGCACCGGTTCAGCGGCGTCCGTGCGACGCGCTACCGCGGTCAACGCCGACGCCAGGGTCTCGTGCCACGTGTCTCCCTTCACATACACGGCATCCATGTCGATACTGGCCGGGGAGGCCGCAGCGTTCGAAACAGGCGACGCCGCGATCAGAAGGGAAAGAAGAATGCCTCGGATGATACAAGTTGGTTTCATGATGGTCAGAATCCTTACGGCCAGCCCACTCTGGAGAAACACGGTCGGCGTGCGCATCCTATCGTCACTGTTCCTGCGATTCGGATCGCAGCTCAAACACGAACGTCTGCCGGGTGTTGTCCTTGCCCAGTCCGGGTACCGCAATCGCCCGTCCGTCCCGACGCCAACACGGCGCACCGTCGATGCGCAGGTCGCCGGATAGCCATGGCCCAATGTCCATCGGCGGCAGAGCAAAGTATGCCCCTGTTTCGACGTTCACGACCGTGTAGCGGTTTTCCCTGGCTTTCTTGTTCTTGTATCCATTCACGATCCATTGTTCGTCCGGCGACAGCGCAACATCCCCGCCCGGTTGGGGCAGAATCTCGGCATTGCCGATGCGGCCGACCACGTGCTGGGTGGCCACGTCGTAGATCACCTGTCGATCCTCCTCGCGGCCAATCAACCGACCGCCGGGCGCCCATTCCGGGTGTCCGCCGATGTGCTGGTCGTGCATGCGCAGCCCACTGCCGTCGATTCGGATGGAAAACGGCGTGTCGATGCGATGCGGCCGTGGCGAGGACCGGTCGAACCATTTCCACGCCCCGCGCGCGAAGAAGTACACCTGGTCGTCTTCACGGCTGACCAGCGAGTGATTGATGAACAGTTCCGTACCGGCATCGACACGCGGCAATCGTTCCGCCATCTGCGCGTAGGACACCAGCAACGACTTCTCGCCAGTGGCTACGTCGATCTTGAAGATACCGTCGTCGGTAGGCGATTCGACGCCGACCGTCCAGTCGTAGGCCTCGGGATATCCCGTCACCGGACGCAACCGCGCCAACCGCCCGTAGTTGATGCCCAGGAAGAAGCCGCCCTGCTGGGCCACGCCGCTGTTGCCAATCGACACGCCGTCGAAGCGGTACTCCCGAATCCGCTTGCGTTGCTCGATGTCGTACAGGACGCAGAACACCTGATTGGTCTTCCCGTCCCGGTCATTGAAGAAGAACTGCGTCTCCGGCTTCTCCGGATTCCAATACAACATGGTCCCTTGTTGCGGGTTCCATGCGCGCGATTCCTCCACCTTCTCAACGGCGTATCCGTTGTGCGTGTCCAACAGCACCACGTCCGCCGCCTCGTTGGGCGCGGGGAGATGGTCCTGGAACGTGGTCCGCAGCATGACCATGTACCGTCCGCCGGCATTCCACGGCGTGTTGCCCACGTGCCCGATGTATCCGTAGAAATGGTGGGATGGCCCCTGCGTCACCTGCCGCACGTCGCACGTAAACGGCGCTTCATCGGAAGCACCGAATGTCAGCAGGAGCACGACTGAGAGAGCCATCACTATCTCCTTCCCGCAGCCTCCAGGAGCGCCAGGCGCGTCGACCGTTCCGGATACCCTTCGGCCAATGTACGGGCGGCATCAAGGGCGTCGGCGTCGCCGATGCGTCCAAGCGCGACCGCCGCGGCATGACGCGTATCGACGGCATTCTCCAGATCTTCCACAATACCCAGCAGCACGGGCGCCCCTCGCGCGTCGCCGATTCGGCCCAGGGCCCATGCCGTCGCCGCGCGCCAACACGGGGTCAACCCGTTGTGCAGGAACAGGACGCCCGGTCCAAGCGGATCGGGACGGCCCGATGCTGCCTCCGGTGGTGCAGCCTCCAGTACCGCCACAAGCGTCTCCACCGACGCAGCACTCCCCAGGTTGCCCAGCGTCCGCGCCAGGTAGAAAGACACCCAATTCTCCACCGGCAAAGCCAGAACCACCGGGATGCCCGTATCGAACACGCGCGGAATGCCCGAGTCCTTCACGCAATACCGCATGAGGGCCGCCTCCACCCGCGGCGCATACGCCGGGTCGTGGCACACCATCGAGAGAATCTGGGCCGCCCGGTTCTCAGGCCCGGGATGTCCACCCCAGCACCGGATTACCGTGCGAAGGGCCTTATCGATCTCGGGAGTCGCCACCGCGTCCGCGTCGCCCAGCAGTGCCAGACACGTTTCGACCACCGCCGTCCCCGAAGCCTGACGACGCAACACGCGGCCCACAAGGGTTTCGTAGTCGTCGTTGGGCAGAAACAGGGCCCGGTCCGGATCGACCGGCACGGATCGGATGATGTGCGGCACAATGGCGTCCGCCCGGGTCGATCCCGAAGCGTCCAGGGCTTCCAGGATGAAGTAGTGAATCGGCGACGAATGGCACGACATCAACGCCGGATGGTCCCCGTACCAGTAGGTGTACTTCGGGTAATCCTTCAATTGAGCGAAGGTGTCAATCATTGCGGTCTCCGCCGCGTCCGTGCCGATCCGGCCCAAGGCCTCGACAGCGGCTTCCGCAAGGAAGAGATTCCCCGTGTTCGGATTGCTGTGCGCGATCAGCACCTCGGACAGCAAAGGCACAGCCGCCGCGTCTTCGAGGTACCCAATGGCGCGCGTCGCGGCTTGAATTGTTCTCGGATTCACCGCAGCCAGCGCATTGAACCGTGCGTTATCGCCCTGGCGCCCTGCCTTCCGCCAGGCCGGATGGGGATTGTTGCCCTGTTCGTTCGCCACGTATTGGCGCAACGCCTCCTTCGCGGCCGCCCCGCCCGTGTGCCCCAGCGCCACCGCCGCGCGTCGCGCCACGTCGCGGTCGCCACCTGCGAGCCGCCTCGTCAGTTCCTTCTCAATCGCGCCCCACGAGGTGCCCGCAAACCAGGCCTTCCACGATTTCTCCCCCTCTGCTCGCGCGGCTTCCCCGGCAAAGGGATTGAACGGTTCGTAATGGCCCGTGAGATTCTCCAATGCCAGCGCCGCGCCCAGCGCCACCAGCGGATCGTCGTCCGAAAGGGCCCCGAAAAGGGGCCGCACCGACTTGCGCGTTCCACATGTCGCCAGCGCCACGGCGGCGGCCACGCGGGCCTCCCGGTCAGCGCCATCGAGACTCTTGGCCAACGCCGACGCCGCCTTCGGGTCGCGGAAGATGGCAAGACGCTGAGCCGCCGACACCCTCAGGGCCGCGTCCTTCGCGCGCAGTTGCGCGATCAGGGAATCCACCTCGTCTTCACCCGTGGCAAGTGGGTCGGCCGTGTCGCTGTGCCGGTTGATACCGGCGACTTCGCGGAATCGGTCGAACTGCAACTCCATCAACCCCGTGACCGCCGGATTGTTGCCTCGGAACCGGTGCGGGCGGCCGTCGCCCACCAGCCGCAACGGTGAAGCCGACAACGCCATGGCCAGACCCGCATCCGCAATCGGCGCGGCTTGTCGCGGTTGATGGCAGCCCACGCAACTCCGCCGTTCGCCGGGACGGACGTAGATCCACGACATCTCGTTCAGTTCGGAACGACCTTCCGCATCCACAGCCTGAAACGCCAGCGGCGTGTCGGCAGGCACTTCGACACAGAACGACCCGTCCGGCGCAAGCGGCACCGTTCCCAGTTCAATGGTCTCGTTGCCCGCATGGACCAGGTACGAATGGGACGACCGCGTGGTCAACCCTTTGCCCGCCAATACACGAATCGCGCGAACATGGTTCCATCCTGCCGTGGTGTTCTTCGTAAACCGGGCGTTCTGACAGAACAACACCCCCGTGGCTTTCTCCGAGTCGTCGTCGGGAGCCCGCATCTGCTGAGGCCGCACGGGGGGCCGGACGCGCGCGGTTAGAGACACCGGCGAATGCAGCGGCGATTCCGCATCGTACACCTCGGTCAGGGCCGGCGGCTGTGACTCCGGGTCAAGCACGCAGATCTGCTCATAGCTCAGGTCAGAAACCTGTTTCTTCGCGTCGCCTTCGCCGATCTCCACCATGACGCGCCGCGCCACCGTACAAAGCAGCCGACCGTCCGGCAGCGCCGCCACGTCGCCCGCCTCCAAGGAAAAGTGCCGAAGGTCCTTCTGCGCGTGTCCCATGCGTCCCACCGTGATACCGGGGCTCGACACGTACGCCACACGCCCGTCCGGCATGGGCGCCGGGCTGCCGCAATTGTAGGCGCGCAGGCGGTTGCCGTATTCAGGGCCGTTGTCCAGTCCAAATTCCGTGTAGCCGCGCGTGCCATCCGGGAACGTGGCGTGAAGCAGCGTCTCCACCTTGCCACGATCAAAAAAGTTGTCGCTACGAATGAACAGAATCCGCCCGTCGGCCAGCACTTCCGGTTCGTTGTCGAAAATGATGGTGCTCGTGATGATGTGAATGTCCGTGCCGTCCGCATTCATCACGAAGAGCGCGCGCGACGGCGGACTGTGATACTCCTCGAACGTCCCCACGCGCGTCGATACGAACACGATGCGTCCGTCGGGCAGTTCGGCCGGTTCAATGTCGAAAAAGGGTCCGTCGGTCAACTGCTCAGGCTCGCCGCCCTCCGCCGATATCCGGTACAGATGGAAGAACCCCTCGCCCTCGCGCGCCATGCAGAAGTAGATCGACTTCCCGTCGAAGGACACGCTCGGCGAACCCACCGCCCCCTTGCCCGCATCGACCAGCACACGGGGTTCCACGCCTTGCCCCGTAGGATCCACGCGCATCAGCGTGTGCCCCACTTTCATGGGCGCGGGAAGGTCGTGCTCCGGATACATGCGCGCCTTGCGCGGATTGAAGATCGTCACGGTCAGACTGTCATAGGCCGAACGCCCCGTCGTCGCGCGGGGCCGGTACAGACTGCAATCGTCTCCCACAAACACCACCGCGCCCGGCCAAACGAAGCTATCGGATGGCGCCTCGATGCCTTTGATTCGTCTGGATTCCGTGTGTGCAATCTTCACGGCGGCTTCCCGCACCTTGCCCACCGGGGCGCCACCGGGTTCCGCCTCCTTCGGGACCGCCACCTTGCCCCAGGCTCCTCCGCCGTAAGCAGCCAACACCTCGGCCTTGGTCCATTTCTGGTCGTCGAACTCCGGTTGCTCCCAGTTCGCAGCGCCCGCGTCCGTGGTCTTCCAGGTCTCGTCCGATACCAAAACGATTCGTTGCCCGTCTTCCAACTCGGCCACGAACTTCACCAACAGTCCCGACGGACCCGGAAGCGTGTTGATCGCTTCCACGGCCAACACGATCCGCCCCGGAGACAGCATCCCCGACAGATCGAATCGCTTCGGAAAGTGCCAGGCCGAGTTGTCCGCCCTGCTTTCACCCACGGGCCGCCCGTTGATGTGGATCACGAATAGGTTGTCACACGTGATGACGATCTCGGCCGATTTCAGCGCGGGACTCTCCGGCAGCGATACGTCCGTCCGGAAGTACCGGGCACTGGCATGGTACGCACCTGGGGCTTCACCCGGAGTCGGCGCATGCCAGATCCACGACGCGCCGTCGAATCCCATCTCCGCCTGTTGCGCCGACGAAGAGACACCCGCCAACAGCACCAAACCCGCGAGCACGCAGCATCTGAATCCGGTCTTCATCACGTATCCTTCTGCCTTGGTTGGTCAAGATACCAGAGAAGCACAGGCATCTCGTTCCCGGCCCTGCGGAAACGCCGAATGGCGTCCCGCGGTCCCTTCCGGCGCCGCCACACCCGATTCGCCGCGACGCCGGTAACACCATAGCATAGACAGGGAATATGCTCAGAATCGCCCGACAACCCACCCTCACCTTCCCCCGGGTTCGAACTCCCGGATGGTTGCACCCCAGCCATGATCCTCCAAGCCCAAGGGATGCCTGGACTCTGGTCGTCGAGGCCGGAAATCGGGGACATGTTCAGAGCGCCGTACCCGGCGCGACTACGTGTACCCGGTTCCGGAACGGCTTGGAGGTCGGGAACATTTCCCGCAAACCAGGAGAGATTCCCTTGCGCGCGGGCCCGTTGAGGATGCATAATGTGGATACTGAGTTCGTCGCAGTACGAGCCGAAGGGATAAGACAATGAAGCAGTTGGTCGATCGGTTCGAGAGGGCTCTTCTCACGCTGGACAGGTTGGCGATCGCGAAGCTTTTCGCCGAAGGCAGTGAAATGTCTGGACCTCTAGAGGTTGTCGAGAATCTAGTGGTCCCTTCCCTGGAGCGTATCGGCTCCGCCTGGGAAGAAGGCCGGGTGGCCCTGGCTCAAGTCTACATGAGCGGTCGCGTCTGCGAGGAGCTGGTGGACGATATCCTCCCCGCGACCAGTCCCGCTCGCACCCGCCAGCCCAAGACAGCCATCGCTGTGCTCGAAGACCATCATCTACTGGGAAAACGAATCGTCTATTCACTTCTTCGGGCCAGCGGGTTCGAGGTGCTAGACTTCGGCCAGATAGGAGTGGACGACCTCGTCCACCGGGTCGAGGAGGAGGAGGTCAGAATCCTTCTCATTTCGACGCTGATGCTCCCCTCCGCTCTGCGCGTTGAAGAGGTCCGAACGCGCTTGGATGGGGAAGACGTCAAGATCATCGTGGGAGGGGCGCCCTTCCGATTCGATGAGCGCCTCTGGCGGGAGGTGGGGGCCGATGCCGTTGGGCACTCCGCCTCGGATGCCCCGGGCCTTGTCACGCGAATCGTGGAGGCCATGTCATGAGCCCGTCGACAATGAGCTCGATGGAACGAACGCTCACGACCCTGGGCCATCGGGAACCCGACCGCGTTCCCTGCTTCCTGTTCCCAACCATGCACGGGGCAAAGGAAGTGGGTCTGACCATCAGGGAGTACTTCGAGGCCGCGGAGAACGTGGTGGAAGGTCAACTCCGCCTCCGCACCAAGTATCGCAGCGATTGCGTGTCTCCGTTCTTCCACGCCGCCATCGAGGTGGAGGCCTGGGGCGGCGAGGTCGTCTACCGCGATGATGGCCCACCCAACTCGGGTAGGCCGTTCTTGAGCGATCCTGAGGCCATCAGGTGCCTGGAAGCCCCCGCGGTCAACGACTGCCCATGTCTCCAGAAGGTTCTGAAGGCGACCGAAATGTTGAAGGATCGCGTGGGAGACGATGTCCCCATCATCGGCGTCGCGGTATCGCCGTTCTCGTTGCCCGTCATGCAACTGGGGTTCGACAAGTACCTCGCTCTGCTCATCGAGCGATCCGACACGTTTGCTCGCCTAATGGCGGTGAACGAGGAGTTCTGCGTGGAGTGGGCCAACGCACAGCTTGAGGCCGGGGCCACCGCCATATGCTATTTCGACCCCCTCTCTTCGACGACCCTCGTACCGCGGACAACGTATCTGGAAACGGGATTCGAAGTGGCCAAGCGAACCTTGGCCCGCATCAAGGGCCCCACGGCGACGCACATGGCTTCCGGACGCTGCCTTCCCATTATGGACGATCTCGCCCAAACCGGTACCGCCGGCATCGGCGTGAGTGCCCTGGAAGACCTCACCGAATTGAAGGCAGCGGCTCAAGGTCGTCTCGCCGTGCTGGGGAACCTGAACGGCATCGAAATGCGCCGATGGACCCCCTCCCAGGCGGAAGCCGCCGTCAAATCAGCCATCGCCAAGGCCGGTC
>JAAEQP010000998.1 GCA_024231375.1 bacterium
CAACCCCCTGACCGACACCCTCGTGAATGAAGACGGACAGGCCGTGAAACTCGACCCACCCTCAGGCGTGGAACTCCCCGCCAAGGGCTTCGAATGCGAAGACGAAGGCTACGTCGCGCCTGTCGAAGACGGCAACGCCGTCGAAGTCGTGGTCGCCCCGGATTCCGAGCGTCTCCAACTCCTCGAACCCTTCACCCACTGGGACGGCAACGACCTCACCGGCCTCAAACTCCTCATCAAGGCCAAAGGCAAATGCACCACCGACCACATCTCCATGGCCGGGCCATGGCTCCGCTTCCGTGGCCACCTCGACAACATCTCCGGCAACTGCCTTATCGGCGCCATCAACGCCTTCAACGACACGCCCAACACCGTCAAGAACCAGATCACCGGCGAATACGGCGAAGTACCCACCGTACAGCGCGCCTACAAAGCCGCCGGCATCGGCTCGGTGGTCGTGGGCGACGAGAACTACGGCGAAGGCTCCTCACGCGAACACGCCGCCATGGAACCCCGCCACCTCGGCGTACGCGTCGTCCTCGTCAACTCCTTCGCCCGCATCCACGAGACCAACCTCAAGAAACAGGGCATGCTCGCCCTCACCTTCGCCGGTGACGCCGACTACGACAAAATCCGCGAAGACGACACCATCGACATCACCGGACTCGACGAGTTCGCCCCCGGCAAACAACTCACCGCCGTCGTCCACCACGCCGACGGCTCCACCGACACCTTCCACGTCAACCACACCTACAACGACGCTCAAATCGCCTGGTTCAGAGCCGGTTCCGCCCTGAACCTCATCAAAGCAAACGGCTAACCCAGGACTCCGGGGAGAAGCGAAAAACGGGGACATGTACGAGCCCGCAGGGCGAAGTTACGTGTACCCGGATTTTCGCGCGTTCCTACGCCATCCCCTTGCACCCACACCCTCCCCGCGCTACTATCGCTGCCACAGCGCGGCGCCTAGCCGCGTCTGCGAATCCTCGGCACGCGGAGTGGGAAGCGCATCAGGGAACCAAAGAGGGTGAACGCCATGTTGTGTCGGTGCATGCTGATTCTTGCGATATTGAGTGGGGGGGCTTGGGCACAGGATGGGCCGACGTTCAAGGAGGGCGCCATCATCTGCTGCGAGCAGGCCGAAGCGCGGGTTCTTCTGCTGGACGTAGATGCCGATTGGAACGAGGAGGCAGAGGTGCTCTGGTCCTGGTCCGCAAAGGACTGCCCGGACATGAGCGCGAGGCAGGCAAAATGGTTTCACTGCCTGACAGACGCGAAATGGGTATTGGGCGGCTCACATGTCTTGGTGTCAGCGTCGGGCGGCGGCGTGGCGCTGATTCACATGGCAAAGAAACGCCCCGTGTTCTTCGGCTACGCGGGCGGCAACACCCATTCCGTCGAGATTCTGCCCGACGGTGCCATCGTCAGCGCTTCGAGCACGGGTGGTTTCCTTGGTTTGTTCAGCCGGAAATTCGAGAAACCGGCGGACCCTCGCCGGCCCGCATCGAAAAAAGTGCCGATGGAGGACGCACACGGCCTTGCGTGGGATCATGAACGAGAGTGCCTGTGGGCATTGGGCGGAAACAAACTCAAGCGGTACCGCTACAACAACAACGCGGAAACGCCCGATCTTGAGGAGGAGGCGAGCTTTGACCTTCCTGAACAGGGTGGCCACGACTTATTTCCCGTGCCGGGACATGCCCAACTGTTCCTCACAATGGGGGATACATGGGTATTCGACGTGGCCTCCGGCGGCTTCACCAAGTATGAGCCTGCCAGCAGTACTTCGGGCCTGAAGAGCATCAGTCAGCGCGGACCCGA
>JAAEQP010000999.1 GCA_024231375.1 bacterium
CCCTTTTACCCCACTCTGACAAAGTTTTTACCACCTTGATCCTCAATCAAGCCCGCAACTTCTAGGGACAGGATCGCGGCGCTCGTTTCACCGGACGCAAGCCCGGTTTCGGCGATGATCTCGTCGATGTGTACGGGTCTCGTACCCAAAAGATCAAGTATTTTGACTTCATTAGTCGAGAGGCCGGACAGATCCGCCTCTTTGGTCTGCATCGCTTGGACTCCCGGTAGACCCAGCTGCTCAGCCGCGCCGTCGCGTTCCATCAGCACGAGCACATCGGCCGCGCTCTCAACCATCGCCACGCCACTCCGGAGCAGGTGGTGGCTTCCCCGGTTACGCGGGTCGCCCGCTGCCCCTGGAACTGCGCCGAGCGGCACTTCGAGGGTACGCGCGATGCGCGCGGTGATCAGCGCACCCGATCGCTCACCGGCCTGGGCCACGACTACGGCCTTGGCCATCGCCGCGACGATTCGGTTTCGCCGGGGAAAGGTCCACTTGGTCGGGGGCTGCTTTGCCGCGAACTCGGTGACGAGCGCGCCGCGCCGCGCGATCTCGGCGAACAGGGCGCTGTTGTTCCCTGGGTACATGTAGTCGAAACCCGAACCGATAACCGCCACGGTGACACCACCCGCGTCGAGGGCGCCCTGGTGGGCCGCGGTGTCGATCCCGAGTGCGCCGCCTGAAACGATGACGAGCCCGTGCTCGGTCGCCTCACCGGCGAGGCGGGAGACGAACCGCATTACGGACGCGTCGGCGTTGCGGCTGCCTACAATCGCAATCATTGGTCCGGACGGTATTCGTCCTTTTACGTGCAATCGGTCCGGCGGGTCGGGCAACTTCTCGAGCCTTTTTGGATAGTCCTCACTATCACGCCCAATGTGGAAGTCGCTCGCCGTGCCCTTTTTCACTGTATTTTCATCGCGACCCTGACCCATCACAATCCTCGTTTAACCCGAGCAACGCGACAGATTTATGTGCGGTAGAAGGCTCACCGTCAAGCCCTTTTTAACAACTTGGGGGGGTTTGGGGGGGTATATATTACTTAGGTTA
>JAAEQP010001000.1 GCA_024231375.1 bacterium
GACGTGGACGGGGTGCTGACCAATGGCGAACTCATTTTCGACAGCAATGGCGTGGAGACCAAGCACTTTCACGCCCACGACGGGCTCGGCGTGCGCATGGCGTCGTTGGCGGGCTTGCAGACGGGCGTGCTCTCGGCCAGGGATAGCCTCGTGGTCCGTCGGCGAGCCGAACAGCTCGGTATGGACCACATTCTGCTCGGGCGGCAGAAGAAACTGCCCGCGTTCCGGGAAGTCCTCGCGACGACTGGCCTGCGTCCCGAAGAAGTCTGTTTCTTGGGCGATGATTTGGTCGATATCCCCGTGCTGCGTGCGGTGGGGCTCGCCGTGTCCGTACCCAATGCTGTGGACGCCACGAAGGACTGCGCTCACTACGTAACACGCCGCGCCGGAGGCGAAGGGGCGTTCCGGGAAGCCGTGGAACTGGTTCTGCGTGCACAAGGACGCCTCGATGAGGCTGTGGAGAAACTCTGGGCCGAAGACTAACGGCGGACATACAACGGGATTACTTTGTGGTGCGGGCTTCCAGCCTGCACAACCATGAGTGAGGAAGAGAGTTCTGGCAGGCAAGATGCCCTCCAGAGGCGGGCAAGCCTGCACCACAATTGCGAAGAACTCTCTTCTTTCAGCTCTGAGGAATCACTCGAATGGGTACGACTCCCGAGAACACCAGTCCAGAACGCGCGCTGGATACGGCCCGCCGTGTGATTGACCACGAGATCGCGGGCATCCAATCCATGCGCGAGGCGTTGGACGAGACCTTCGAACGCGTCGTGGATCTTGTCTTGTCCCGCAAAGGCCGCGTGATCGTCACCGGCATGGGCAAGTCCGGCATCATCGGCAAGAAGATCTCGGCGACCCTCGCCTCCACGGGCACGGCATCCTACTTTCTCCATCCTGCCGAAGCCGTCCACGGCGATCTGGGCATCGTGCACCGCGATGACACGGTGATTGCCCTGTCGCGAAGCGGCAACACCGACGAACTGGATCACGTGTTGCCGGTGTTGAAGAAACTCGGCGTACCCATTGTGGCCATGACCTCGAACCGCGACTCTGTGTTGGGGGCCTACGCCGACGAAGTGCTGGACCTCGCCGTGCATGAAGAGGCCTGCCCCTACAACTTGGCCCCCACCACGAGCGCCGCCGCCACCCTCGTCTTGGGCGATGCCCTCGCCATCGCTCTGCTCGAACGCCGCGGTTTTCAGCGGGAAGACTACGCTGTGCTCCACCCGGCTGGCAGCCTCGGGAAACGCCTCGTACTGCGCGTGGACGATGTGATGGTGACGGATGAACATGTGGCCCACGTGTCCCCCGACCGCACCATGCGCGAAGCCGTACTCGAAATGGCCACCAAACGAGGGCTCTGTTCCGTCGTGGACGAAGCGATGCGCGTCAAAGGCGTTATCACCACCGGCGACCTCAACCGCCTGGTCGAACACACCGAACACTTCTTCGGCGTACCCGTCGTCGAAGTGATGAACACCACCCCCAAGGTCGTGGCTTCAGGCACCCTCGCCTACACCGCCTACAAGAAGATGGAAGACCACGGGGTTATCGCCATGCCCGTCCTCGACGACCAGCAACGCCTCATCGGCGTGATCCACCTCCACGACCTCATGCGCGCCGGGATTTTTTAGGGGAGCGTGGGCGGAGGAACGGAAGCTTCGCGGCCGTAGGCACCTGTTGGCGCTGGAACGAGGGCGAGCGCGCCACGCGCTTGACTGTTCATTGCTCGCGTGATTTCCGAAGCAGTGGCTCTGTCCTGGAGTCGCGACACCTTGGAGTGCGGGAGCTTGCTCCTGCCTTGTTTTCGCCGGGCGCTTGCTCCCGGCGCGAGGGGCGACTGAGCACAGAGGAGACTTGCCGCCCACCGAATGCTCTGGCGAGGGGCGTAGCAGCATCCCAGAAGATCGGACCAGCAAGCGGGTCCGAAGAAAGGCAGCGGCAAGCCGCCGCACTCCAGGGTGCGC
>JAAEQP010001001.1 GCA_024231375.1 bacterium
ATAGTACACTGGCCGTCCTGCCTGACGGTCGCGCGCTGGGCGTGCTGGATCAATGTTGGTTTAACCGCGTGGATGTGTCCAAGGGGGAGACCCGTCTGGAGCGTGACCGTCGCTGGCGTGAATCAGACGTTTGGCCGGACGCCGTACGGCGCATAGGTCAGTCCCCACCAAGCACTCGTTTCGTTCACGTGATGGACCGCGCTGGCGACAGCCTTGAGGTGATGGAAGCCTGTGAGGCGGTCGGGGTCGGCTTCTTGATCCGTGCCCGTCACGATCGGCGGGTGGAAGATGCCACGGACAAGTTGTGGTCGTGGATGGGGCTTCAGCCGGTGTCGGGGACGATGTCCGTGAAGGTCACGACGCAACGCAGCCCACGCGGGCAGATCACACGTGCCGCGCGGACAGCCCACGTATCGATTCGCTTCGGGCGCGTACAATTGGAACCGCCTTGGAACCATCCTGGTCCGAACCATGCCAAGCGGGTTTGGGCCGTGTATGTTTGTGAGGATGAGCCCCCGCAGGATGTCGAGCCGATCGACTGGATGTTATTGAGCAGCGAACCGGTGGAGCGCCTGAACGCGGCCAAGGAGATCCTTCAGTGGTATCAACACCGGTGGGTCATTGAAGAATGGCATCGCGTCGAGAA
>JAAEQP010001002.1 GCA_024231375.1 bacterium
CTTCCCACCCCGCTCGGAGCGACGCAGTTACGTTCGGTTACAGGCCGGAGAGTGCATGCCTGGAGAGGACTTCCACCTCTCTGACAACGTACACCCACAGGCGCACTGGGACCGGCGCCCTCGCCGGTCATCCCCTCCCGTCCGACGCGACCGGCGAGGGCGCCGGTCCCACACCTTCGGACACAGTTGGCCCTCCGCTGTGGCCGGTCGCGGCCTCTTGGCCGCGCTCTGACCGCGCCACTCTTCCGACCGCAGGTCTCCAGACTCCCTGACAGCTTCCCCGCATTTGCACACACGCTCCCCATATGGGAAGATGCACGCCCGCACCGACTGACGGTGCATGGCAGGCGAGGGTTCATGAATGGCCAAACTGCGCATACGCGGGACGGCTGGAGACAAGGCATGACGTACGTATCGGCGAAATGGGTTGTTTTGTTGGCTCTCGGACTGCTCGTGCTTGCGGGACGGGCATCGTTCGCCGAAACGGAAGACATGGGCAACGGCTTTCGCCATCATGGCGTCGCTACCCCTGTGAGCAACCATCGCGGTACCGTAGTTACCGTCGATGGCGACGGCCGCAACGTCGTCCTGGTATGGCTATTCGACAACACGGGCGGGTACGCGATTCTCATGATCGACGCCGAGACGGGCCAGAGTGAACAGCACCCGGTGCCGTGGGATCTCACGGGCGACTGTCCCTACGCGTCGATTCTCTCCACGGGCAACAAGTACTACACCCACTTCAACAACCATTTCTGCGAGTTCGACCCCGTCAAACGCGCCTTCACCTTCTGCAGTGAAACCGCACCGCAGATGGCCATGGGCATGACCGAAGACGACACAGGCGTTATTTGGTCCGTGACTTACCCCCAGAGCGGCGTCGTGTCGTTCGACCCCAAGACGCGCGAATTCAATGATTTCGGTCACGTGTACAAGCAGGACTGGGCCCAGTACCAACGCCCTGTAGCGGCCGACGACGCGGGCTGGGTGTACTTCGGCATTGGTTACACGCTGTCGCAAATCATCTCCTTCGATCCCGCCACCGCCACGGCTACACCGATCATTGCTGAGGACGAACGTATCAAAGGCGGCGGCACCGTGACACGGGACAACAACGGGAAAGTCTACGGGAAGAACGGCGACACCTGGTACGAATTGTACAAAGGCGAGGCCAAGGTAATCGAAGAACCCACCATCGACAAGAAACCAATCATTACGAGCAGTCAGGGTCTCTTCCACAACAAGTTCGCCGATGGCAAGATTCTGAAATCCTGCGATCTGGTCAACCGGGTCATCACGGTCGAGGACCCAAAGACCGACGAAACCAAACAGGCCTCCTTCGACTACACCAGCAAGGGCGCCCACATCATGGGCGTAGCGACCGCACCGGACGACACCATCGCCGGCGGCACGGCCTTTCCCATGTGTTTCTTCAACTACAATCCGAGAACCGACGAATGGACAAACCGCGCCACATACTGCCAGTGCAACACCGTGGTTACCCAAGGCGACCGATTCTTCGTCGGCGGCTACACGCACGGATTCATCCTCGAATGGGATCCCACGGCCGAGTGGGTGCCCACGGTGAAGGGTAAGGAAGGATGCAACCCCCAGTTTCTCACCGACTGCCCGTCACCCATCAACCGGCCCCATGATCTGCTTGCCCATCCGGACGGCAAAACGCTCGTGTTGGCGGGCACACCTGGCTACGGCTTCACTGGAGGCGGTCTGCTTTTCTGGGACCGCGAGACCAGTGAAGGCGTCTTGCTGGAACATACCGACATTCTGCCCCAGCTATCAACCATGAGCCTGGTTGCACTGCCGGAAGGCAAGATTATGGGCGGCGCCACCACCGCGCCGGGCACCGGCGGTCAGAAACTCGCCGACCAGGCCGAGTTGTACATCATGGACATGGCCACCAAGAAGTTGGATTGGCACGAGCCCGTGTTCCCCGGTGTCCAGCACTACAACGACCTGTGCGTTGCGCCCAACGGCTTGGTCTACGGCTTCGCGGACCACAAACGCTTCTTTGTTTTCGACTCCGCCAAACGCCAAGTGATTCACGAACAAGACACGGAAGCCACATTCGGGCGGACATGCAACCAACAAGGTCCGCGCGTGTTCGTGCTGAGTCCGGACGGCGTGCTCTACATCCTCTTCCTCAAAGGCATCGCCCAAGTCGACCAGGAAACCCACGCCATCACCATGTTGGCCGAATCGCCCGTGCCCGTGGGCCTTGGCGGCGACTTCCTCGACGGACGCATCTACTTCGGCCACGGATCCCACATGTACAGCTACGAGGTGCCAAAGAAGTAGTGAGGAAATCGCTTCCACCTCTGTCCATAAGGTCCATCGTGTCTATAGCGTCCATTCTCTGCTGATGGTCGAGAGCCCTGAATGGTTGCCCAGGACTATCCCGGCCTTCCCGATTGTCTCAATGGAGGGAGGTACTGGCGACATGAGGAGGCGCGAATTCCTAAAGCGCGGGTCCGGGGCGCTTGCCGCCACAATGGGCGCTTCGCTGATCGGCGTCGGCTGCGCGAATCGGCTGTGGGCCAGTATGCCGCGCATCCTTGGCAACACCGGCCTGACCCCGTCGTTCCTCGGCATCGGCACCGGCACCCATGGCTGGGCCTACGAATCCGACCAGACCCGCTTGGGCACGGAACCGTTCGTGGCGCTGCTCGAACACGCCTACATGCGCGGCGTCACCTACTTCGACCTCGCGGACCAGTACGGCTCCCACGAGTACATGCGGCAGGCCATGGCCCGGTCCATCCCGCGCGACGCGGTTACAATTCAGACGAAAACCTACTCACGCGACCCCGACGACGTGCGCGCCGATTTGGACCGGTTTCGCCTGGAACTGGACACAGACGTTCTCGATATTGTGCTCATGCATTTCGTTGAGGAATCCACGTGGCCGGAGGACTTCGCGGAGTGCATGGGCGTGCTCGCCGAAGCGAAAGCAAACGGCATCATCCGCGCCCACGGCCTGTCGTGCCACGGTCTCGGGCCCCTCGCACGTGTGCCGGATGAACCGTGGGTGGATGTTCTGCTCGCCCGCGTCAACCCCGAAGGCGTTCGGATGGACGGTCCCGTTGACGACGTGGTCGCCATTCTCGACCAGGCTCATCGGAACGGCAAGGGCATCCTCGGCATGAAGATCCTTGGGGAGGGCGCTCTCACCGACCGCATTGGTGAATGCGTCCAGTTCGCTGTCGATCTGCCTGCGATCGACGCCATCACCATCGGATTCCTGTCGCCTACCGAACTCGACCAAGCCATCGATCACATCGAAGTCGCGCGACCTGCGGGGTGAGGGTCGCTGTCACAGAGGTCAGCAATCCGAACCAGCCTACAGGCGGTCCCCGCACCAGCCGTCCGGTTTGCCCGCGAACGTCTCGAAATGGGAGCGCGGGGCCTTCAGCAACGCTGGTGCTTCGGTCAAGACCTCGATGCCCGCGTGTTGGGCATTGACGGCGGCGACGAGGGTGCCGCACGCCAGGGCGGTGGCCGGGTTGTCGAAGTGGTGCATCCCGTACAGGAATCCCGCCGAGAAACTGTCGCCGCAGCCGGTGGTATCGA
>JAAEQP010001003.1 GCA_024231375.1 bacterium
GACATCGCGCTCGAACGCGCGCTGGAGCGGTCGCTCAAGTAGGGGTCGTCAGCAGAGGGGTAGTCCCAACAAGCGCGCGGCGTTGTTGTGAAACAAGTCCGGCCAGACCTCCTGGCAGGATTCGGTGGCGACGAGTGCGCGGGCCATCGCCACCGCGATGGGGTAGAAAGGCCAGTCCGAACCGTACATGACTTTCTTCCAGTCGTAGCCGTTCAAGATGCGCCGGATTGCACCTCGCGTCAGGCCGGTCACATCCAACCACACCTGATCCTCGAAGGCGCGCGCCACGGCGAGGCCGGCCCGGTACTGGGTGAGGGCCGTGTGCCCCATGATCATCTTCAACTTGGGGAAGGTCCGTAGCACCTCCCGGTATCCGTCCGGGTCGGCGCGCCGTTTCATGTAGCCCAGCTCCGGCCCCACCCATCCGGCGTGAGCCAGCACGGGAACGCCCCGGTCGGCGCAGTACTCGAACAGGCGCATGGCGTGCGGGTTTGTGGGGTGGATGAACTGGAACTCCGGATGGAACTTCACGCCCACGGCTCCGGCCGAGATCAAGGCGTCGAGCGTCTGCTCCTTCTTCGGGCCCCACCGCCAAGGATGCACGGACGCGAAAGGCGTCAGCCGTTCGTCGAGTTGGGAGGCCGCCATGATCTCGCGTGCCTGGCGAGTGTGGAAGGGGATCTCAATCGGCATGAGGCAGATATGGCTGTAGTTGAACCGATCCATTTCGGCCGCAAGGTTCGCCGCGGTGTGGGTCTTGCCGCCCGGCGGGCGCATGAAGGGCGTCATGAGGCACTCGCGCAAGAGAGACGATGCTTCCTGACGGGTCGGGTGCTCTTCACGCCGAAGGAACTCCTGATCGAATTCGTAGTCGAAAAAGTACCGGACGTCATTGCGGACCGTGTGGTCGATGGCGCGACTGATCCCGTAGCTCCAGCCCAGGTGGGCGTGTACGTCCAGTATCGGCGGCAGCCCGACATCTTCGCGGAGCCGGATGTCGCCTGCCTCGTCCTTCTCAAACCAGGGCAGCCGGTCGAGATCGGCCATGCGACGTATGGCGAGTGCGTCCAAGTCCATGGCGACAGTATACCTTGGACATGCGTCGGTCGTCGCGGAGTCGTTGACTGTACGCTACGTTCACCTCGTATCCGTGGAGACACGACCCTGAGCGTTGGCGCGTTTTCCCTCCCCCGGCGTGCCAGCCAGGAAATCCCCGGGTCAGGTGAGACCCCTGAAAGGGCCGGAACCAGTACATCGTCATGCGGGCCAGAAGGCACGGAGCTTCTTCCTGCGCAGAAGCCCTAACCGGCTGTTTTTCAATATGTTATCGGGCCCCAGCGCTAGGCTCTCACGTCGGGGTCTGCAGGGGCATTCGGGCTCTGTGCCGCCTCTTGACACGCTTGTGGGAGTGTGATAGACTCCGCTTGTTAGCACTCGTTCGTGTAGAGTGCTAACACCAACTAGGCCCTCAATTACGGGCTGTGCTGTGTGAAGATCCGGAAATTGCGTTAAGGAGCAAAAGGAGAAGCAGTTATGGCCAAACAATTGGCTTTCGACCAGGAAGCAAGAACTGCGCTCATCAAGGGTGCTGACATGTTGGCGGATTCGGTAAAGGCCACGCTCGGTCCCAAGGGCCGGAACGTGCTGATCGAGAAGTCCTATGGCGCTCCGAACATCACCAAGGACGGCGTGACGGTCGCCAAGGAAGTGGATCTGAAAGATCCCTTCGAGAACATGGGCGCCCGCATGGTGCGCGAAGCCGCGAGCAAGACGCAGGACGTGACCGGCGACGGCACCACGACGGCGACGGTGCTCGCGCAGGACATGATCCACACGGGTCTCCGGCACGTTACGTCCGGCGCCAACCCGATGCACCTGAAGCGCGGAATGGAAAAGGCCCTCGCGGCGGTCGTCAAGAACATTGCCAAGGCGAGCAAGAAGGTTCGCGACCGCGACGACATCTTGCATGTCGCGGCGGTGTCGGCGAACGGCGACGCTGAGATTGGCAAGATGATTGCCGACGCCATCGAGAGCGTAGGCGAAGATGGCGTGGTCACCATCGAAGAAGGCAAAGCGCTGGACAGCGATCTGGAGCTTGTCGACGGGATGCAGTTCGACCGCGGCTACTTGTCGCCGTACTTCGTGACGGACCCCGGCAATATGACGGCGGTTCTTGAAGACTGTTACATCCTCTGCAGCGAGAAGAAGATCAGCTCGCTTCAGGAACTCGTTCCGCTGCTGCAGGCGGTTGCCCAGAGTTCGAAGCCTCTCCTGATCATTGCCGAAGACGTGGACGGCGAAGCCCTTGCCACGTTGGTCGTGAACCGGATTCGCGGAATCCTGAACGTGGCGGCCGTGAAGGCGCCGGCGTTCGGCGACCGCCGCAAAGAGATCCTTCGCGACATCGCCGTTCTGACGGGCGGCACCTACATCACCGAGGACTTGGGCACGAAGCTTGAGAGCGTCGAGCTGAAGGACTTGGGCCGTGCCAAGCGCATTGAGATCACCAAAGACAACACCACGGTGATCGAGGGCGGCGGCAAGAAGAAAGAAATCCTTGGACGTTGCGAGCTCATCCGCAAGTCCATCGAAGCCACCACGTCCGACTACGACCGCGAGAAGCTCCAAGAGCGGCTCGCCAAGCTGGCGGGCGGCGTGGCCGTCATCCAGGTCGGCGCGGCGACCGAAGTCGAGTTGAAAGAGAAGAAAGCCCGCACCGAAGACGCGCTCAACGCGACGCGCGCGGCCATCGAAGAAGGCTTCGTGCCCGGTGGCGGCGTGGCCCTGCTTCAGGCTGCCAAAGCCCTGAAGTCCATCGAGGCCGAAGGCGACGTCGCGACCGGCGTGGCCATCGTCGAACGCGCCCTCACATCGCCCCTTCGTTTCATCGCCGAAAACGGCGGCTGGGAAGGCTCCGTGATGGTCAAGAAGGTGCAGGACGCCAAGGTCGGATTCGGTCTGAACGCCGAGACGGGCGAGATCGAAGACTTGGTCAAGGCCGGCATCATCGACCCGGCGAAAGTGCTGCGCACGGCCATGCAGAACGCCGTCAGCGTTGCGGCCATGTTCGTCACGACCGAATGCCTTGTCACCGATATCCCCGAGCCTCCGAAGCCGGCCCCGGCCGGTGCCCCCGGTGGCGACATGGGCGGTATGGGCGGCATGGGTGGAATGGGCGGCATGGGCGGTATGGGAGGCATGGGCGGCATGATGTAGCGCCCGGTCGAACCCAGCGGGTCACACGTTGACCCGAGTTCGTCCCTTGAAATATGAAGGACCCACTCGCTGAACGGCGGGTGGGTCCTTCTTTGGTTGAGTCTGTGTACGCGGCTCAGTCGATGGTCACTGGAAAGGTTCCACTCTCGGCGGCGTGCTGGGCGGTCAACGCGATGCGGGCACTGCGAATGACGCGGGCCGTGGTCAAGCCTTCCGCAGAGGGTGTGCCGGCGAGGTCGGCCTCGAAATCTTCCCAGTATCCGTGTTGTCGCGTGGACACCAATGGGGCTTCGTAGCCCGCCTTCTCGTTCCGGCGATAGACCATGACTCTCTTCATGGTCGCGGAGGTCTCGATGCGGCCGTCCGTGCCGGAGATGTCGAAGCGCCAGTAGCAGGGCATGGTGTAGCCCGGCCCTTCGGGCGTGAGGTACGACACGTCGCCCGTGACCGCACCGCCGTTGTCGAGGCGCATCATGAGGACGGCGCCGTCCTGGAACCACGGGTGCTCGCGATGCCGCGCGTTCCACACCCGCGCGGCGGTCACCTCCACGATCTGGCGGCCCGTGAAGTAGGGAATCCCGTCGATCCCGTGGATGGCGAGGTCGTTGATGGTGCCGCCGTGCTTGCCTTCTTCGAAGTACCACATGGGGCGGTTCCCGTAGTTGAGGGGGTGCTGTCCGTCGAAGTGAATGGAATGGACTTCGCCGATGGTGTCATCGAGAATCAGTTGCCGCACGGTCTGGAACACGTCCGCGTCGTTCAGGTCCAACATGCAACCGACCCGGAGGCCTTTGCTGTGTGACAGGGCCTCGATCCGGTCCAGTTCGGCGAGGTCCGTACACAACGGTTTGTCGCCCACGATGTGCTTTCCTGCCTCAAGCGCCGCGATGAGGCGTTCGCCACGGATTCCGTAGTAGTCGCCGCATGCGACGACGTCGCAATCCACCTCAGAGAGCATGGTCTTGTAGGAGTCGTGGGTAATGGCGACCGGGCTGTCCTGGAGCGCCGCGCGCGCATCCGCATCCTCCTCGCAGCTAGCGACGATCTCGACATCGTCCCGTTCTCTGAGCAGCGAATGCAACGCGTTGATGTGACCGTGCCGGAACCCCACGAATGCGATCTTCAGACTCATACGACCCACTCCCTTCTCACGCACGCTGAATTCTTGTGCTATATTCTAATAGGTGGACCGTCGACGGCTGCGAATGGGTCCGGCCGCGCAACCAGTCCGTGCCACGAGGCGATGCGGAGTATATGGGTTCCTTCGCTCTAAAGTCCACGGAATGGGTGCTCGACATCGCCACCCGTTTCATCAAGGCCAGCATCCGCGTTCACAACGTCGACGCCCTCACCAACGACATGGCCATCCTGTTCGTGGTGAACCATTTCACGCGTCTCGAAACGATTCTCATGCCCTATGTGCTCAAGAAACACGCGGGCCTCGCCGTGTGGTCGCTGGCCGCGGCCGACCTCTTCGTGGGGCAGGTGGGCAAGTTTCTGTTGTCCACGGGCAACGTGTCGACGAAAGACCCGGATCGCGACAAGATCATCATTCACTCGCTGCTTGCCGGACGGAACCCCTGGATCATCTTCCCCGAAGGCGCCCTCATCAAGGACAAGAAGCTGGTCGACCATCGCGGCGCGTTCAGCGTCTTCAATAAGGGCGAACGGCGCCCGCCACACACGGGTGCCGCCGTGTTGGCGTTGCGGACGGAGTTCTACCGCCGGAAGCTGCATTGTCTCGCGAGCAACCCGGACTACCAGGACGCGCTCGATCGGATTCGGGAGCGGTTCTCGCTGGAATCCGTCGAGGAGGCTCTCAGTAAGCGCACCGTCGTGGTCCCGGTCAACATCACCTACTTCCCCATACGCTCAAGCGACAACGTGTTCTTGCGGCTGGCGCGGCGCGTCGCGCAAGAAGAGCTCAGTGACCGCGCCGTCGAGGAGCTTTCGGTCGAAGGCACGGTGCTGTCGCACGATACGGACATCGACATCACCTTTGGCGAACCCATCGACGTGCATGAGTGCCTCGAAGCGCCGGAGTACGAGGGGCTGATGGCGTGCGGACCGCACGACGTGGAGGCACTGGAGGAAGATCCCCGGTCTCTGTTCAACGATGCGGCTCGCGGTCTCATGCGCCGCCACATGGACGCCATCTACGGATTGACGTTGGTGAACCACGACCACGTGACGGCGGCCCTGCTTCGGTATCAGCGAAGCTCGCAATGTTCGGGCCGTCTCTATCGCAACCGGGTGTACCTGGCCATCGACGCGCTGAAGCGGGCGCAGTGTTGTTCCATGCATCCGTCTATGGGCGAACCCCACGACCGCATTCTCTTCGAGGAAGACACGGCCCACTTCGACGATTTCATGGACCTGTGCGTTCGTCAGGGCGTGCTTCGGAAGGAAGGCGAGACCTACTTCCGCCTGGCAGACCTGTCACATTCGACGGCACCGTTTCACACGGCGCGCCAACAGGAACTGATCAATGTCATCGCCAACGAGATCGAACCCCTGGCTGAGGCAAACAGCATCCTGAGAGTCATCGCCCAGACCCCGGACGAAGTGCTGCTCCAGCAGGTGCGGAAACGGCTCGTCGACCGCGAGTTGGAAACCTTCTCGAACGACTATGCCGAGTTCGCCATCACGGACGAGACCAAACCGGAAGATGTGGGGCGGCCGTTTCTCCTGCTGCCGGAACGGCTCAAGGGCGGGGTGGTCCTCATGCACGGATTCCTGGCGGCCCCGCTGGAGGTCCGTGCCCTGGCGGAGTTTCTGGCAGCCCGAGGATACGCCGTGTACGGCGTCCGACTCGCCGGGCACGGAACCGCGCCCGAAGACCTTGGCCGGACATCGTGGCGGGCCTGGTATGAGTCCATGAATCGCGGCTATGCCATCATGAAGACGATCACCGCCAACGTGACGCTTGGCGGCTTCTCAACCGGAGGCACGCTGGCGCTCCTTGGCGCAGCGCGGAAGGGCGAACGGGTTCGTTCGGTATTCACAATAAACGCGCCCCTGCAACTGCGGAACTATGGCGCCCGGTTCGCGTCATCTGTCATGACCATGAACACCTTGCTGTCGCGATTCAACATGGAGTGGGAGTACGTGCCCAACGAGCCTGAGAATCCCCACATCAACTACGTTCGCACACCCATCCAAGCCGTCAGTGAACTGAACAAGCTCATGGGCACGACCCAGAAGGCGCTTGATGACATTTGCGTGCCCACCATGGTCATGCAGGCGCGCGACGACCCGACGGTCGACCCGGCCAGCGCGCAAGCCATCTTCGACCGGCTCGGGGTCGGGGAGAAAGACCTTGTCCTCGTGGACCGGAACACCCACGGCATCATCAATGGCGAGGGATCGGAAGAGGTGTTTGAGCGAATCGAACAACTCCTGGAGCAAACGCGCCAGCGCGAAACGAAACGCACACCCGCGCCGCGTCCCCAGCCCATCACACCCATGGCTGAATTGGTGCCTGCCGAAGCGCCGCGGACCTCTGTTGGAGCGGCCATTCAGGAGTGAGGAAGAAGAGAAGGGGATGTGGAGATTGTCGGGGATTGGGAGATGGGAAAGAACCGGGACTTGTAGGGTGCGTCGAGGTACGGCCCCCGGCCGTGGCGAGCACGCACCATCCTCATTCTCTGCTACCCGAATCCGAGGAACCAAGGGATCCTCACATACACCAGGGACCAGAACCAGAGCACATAGCCCAAGTCGACTAGCGAGAGCAGCACAAGCATTACCATCACGAACCGCTCAACGAAAAGGCCGTATCTCTGGCGTGAGTCCTCGCCTCGGCGCCTGCGCGAACGCCACAGAATGCCGAGAGACACGGCAAGCAGCGCTGCCGCTGCAGCCAGTTCCAGGACCCCGGTACCCAGCTCAAGTCTCCCGGTGAGATCCCCTCCTGGAACGGTTCCGTCGACAAGACGCCACCACCCTCCGGCCCGAAGCCACGAGAATGCTTCGATCAGCACCACCGTTGTGGTCAGGAACAGGCTTTTCCTGCGGTCGAGAATCAGCATGCTCCTCCTTTACTCCGTGAGACTCGCGTCACCTTCTACTCTCAGCGCCTTGCGCCTCTGCGTGAGGTCGTTCTCCGAACTCTTCAATCAATCCATATATATGACTGAAAGAGCAAACAACGTGCCGAAGCTCAGGACGAACAACCACAACAGGATGCACACGACGTAGAACACCGCTTTGAATCCCCGAGGCAAGCACGGCTGGGTCCTGGCGGCGGCGTTCATGCTTCTGTCCTCTGCGTTGGCTCCTACATCCCATATTCACGCAGTTTGTAGATGAGATTGCGCCGGCTGATGCCGAGCATTTGGGCGGCGCGCGTCTTGTTGCCGCCGGTGCGTTCGAGGGCTTCCAGGATCGCGCGGCGCTGAATCTCCTGCATGTCGCCCACGAGGACGCCGCCGGATGCCGTTTCGGGTCTGGCCTCCTGGAGCTGAGGTGGCAGGTCTTTCGGGAGGATGAGTCCGCCCGACGTCATGATGGCGGCGCGTTCCATAGCGTTGCGCAACTCGCGGACGTTGCCGGGCCATGGGTAGTTGACAAGAATTCGTTCGGTGGCGGGCGCCAGCCTCAGTTTCCGACCCTCGATGCACGCCATGGCGAGGGGCAGGATGTCGTCCGGCCGTTCGCGCAACGGGGGAACCACGAGCGACACCACGTTGAGGCGAAAGAAGAGGTCTTCGCGGAACCGTCCTTCCCGCACATCCTGGTCCAAGTCACGATTGGTAGCCGCCACCACCCGCACGTCGACCGGGATTTCGTCTGAGCCGCCGATGTGGCGCACCACACCCCGTTCGAGGGTGTGCAGAAACTTCGGCTGCAAGGCTATAGGCACCTCGCCGACTTCGTCGAGGAACACCGTGCCGCCATCGGCCTCTTCGAACCGCCCCGCCCGGGTTAAATCCGCCCCCGTGAACGCGCCCTTCTCGTGGCCAAATAGTTCGCTTTCGATGAGCGTTTCGGGGAGGGCGCCGCAGTCCACGTGGACGAAGGGATTCTCGGATCGCGTGCTGTGGGCGTGAATGAACTCAGCAACCACCTGCTTGCCCACGCCGCTCTCGCCGAGAATGAGTACGCCTGCGTCGGACGCCGCTACCCGCGCAGCCTGGCGGAGCACCTCCAGCATAGCGGGGCTCTCGGCCACCACGTTCTCCGGGAGATCAACGGACTCATCCGATACTACGCGGCGGCCGGCGCGTCCCAGGGCGTCGTCCACCGCGGCGATAACCTCGTCGAGATCCACCGGCTTCTCAAGGTAGTCGAGAGCGCCCTGCTTGATGGCAGCCACTGCGTCGCGCACGTCGATGTAGGCGGTCAGCAGGATGACTTGGACGTGCTGCTGGTCGCGGCGGAGATTCTCAAGAACCTCCAGGCCCGTCATTCCGGGCATGCGCACATCCAGCAACATCAGCACGCACTCGGGCGCGGCGTCCAAGGCCGTCTGTCCGTTCCCGCACTCGACGACCCGATACCCCGCGCGCTCCAACGCGTTCCGAAGCAGTTGCCGTTGCGCGGCGTCGTCGTCCACTACCGCGATCAAAGGTCCATCGTTCACGGCTCATCCTCTGCCACGCGCATCCCGGCGAGGGACACACGGGCGCCTTTGCCCTGTTCCGATTCGATGCCAAGCGTCCAGCCGTGGGCGCGTACAATGTCTTCTACAATGGCCAAGCCCAAGCCGCATCCGCCCTCGAATCGGCTGAAGTACGGTTCCGTGGCCCGCGCCACATCTTCGGCCGCCATCCCGCACCCGGTGTCTGTCACGCACAACGCGGCCGTCGACCCGGACGCCGAACCGGCGATGGTCACCACGCCCTTACCGCCGCATGCTCTGAGTCCGTTGATCGCCAGGTTGAGAATGGCACGGCGCAACAGATGCTCGTCCGCCATTACCGTCAGTCCGGTCGGATGATATCGTATCTCGACCTTGGAGCCTTGCGCCTCGGCCCTCAACAACGGTAGAAACTCCTCGAAGAACCGGTCCACATCCAGGCGGGACCATTCCACTTCCTTGGGGCGGGCAAAGGTCAGAAACGTGTTGATTTGGCCTACGGTCCGGTCGACTTCGTCCACGATGTTGTGCGTCATCCTCTTGATCGGACCGGACGCGCCTTCGGTTTCCCCGATGGATTGGGCAAGACCCCGCACCACGCCGAGAGGGTTCTTGGTTTCATGGGCCAGGCCGGCGCCCAACCGGGCAAGGCGCTCCAGATGCACGGCCTGCTCACGCGCAAGTCCCAAGTCCTGTTCGAGGGCGCGGTGCCGCACCCGCGCCGAGGCGACAGCCGCACCCAACAGGATAGCGAGTATCACGCCGCATTCAATGACGATTCTGTTGATAAGGCCGCGGCGGAAAGCGCGGTCCAACTCGGTCACATCCAGGCAGACCGAGAGACGGTAGTCGCCGGGACTCCACGGCTTGCCAATCTCGGCCGGACCCGGCATCCGTCCGAAGGGCGGACCCACTCCGGGCTCACGCCCGTGACCGCGTCCCTCGCCGCCGTGTTCTGCGCCGTCCGGTCCGCGCATCTCGCCGTGGCCGGGTTCCTCGTCGAACGGGCGTCTACGCCTCATGCCGGGCCCCGGACCGCGTCCCCCCCCTCGCCGAGGAGGCTGCTGCTCAAGCAAGAACCGGACATCCTTCGCCATGCACAGCGTCCAACCCCGCCACACGGGAAGACGGGGACGTGGCGTGGGGTAGCCTGTGTCTTCACCCCCCGCGGCCATGACCGTACCTGCTTCGTCCTCCAACCGGACCCCGAGGATGTTCGGGGCCGCGGCCAATTCCTCGAAAATGGACGCAAGCCGATCCGCCTCGTAGCGGCCCATGCGGCTCTGCGAGCGGATGCCCGCGGCGAGGGAGTCCAGGATGGTATTGCCCCGGTCCTGCATGAGGCGCCGGTTCCATGCCGCGTACCCCATGAAGTCGAAGTACAGAAAGACGACGCTGGCAGCCGCCACGAGGGCGGCTGCCAGGTAGATCCACAGTCTGGTGCGGCCGAGGCTCATGCCAATCTCCATCGCTTTCGGAAGCTCGTCGGCAGCCTTCACATTAGCACGAGCCAGGCCGCCGTTCTAGCGGCGCTGTCACCGGCCGCAGTGCGGGCACTTGCCTGTGGGGCCCGAGCCCTGACCTCGGCCGAACCCACCGCGCGGACCCTGACCGCCACGACGCTCCATGCCCTGGCCTTGGCCGGGACCGAAGTCGCCTTGGGGACCCTGTCCGCGGCGGGGACCCCAGCCCTGACCTTGACCAGGTCCGGCGTTGCCCTGGGGACCCTGTCCACCGCGACGCCCCATGCCCTGGCCTTGGCCGGGACCGAAGTTGCCCTGGGGACCCTGGCCACCACGACGCCCCATGCCCTGGCCTTGGCCGGGACCGAAGTTGCCCTGGGGACCCTGGCCACCACGACGCCCCATGCCCTGGCCTTGGCCGGGTCCGAAGTTGCCTTGGGGACCCTGGCCACCGCGACGCCCCATGCCCTGGCCTTGGCCGGGTCCGAAGTTGCCTTGGGGGCCCTGCCCGTCACGGGGGCCCCAGCCCTGGCCTTGACTGTTGAGCCGTCTTCCCTTGCCTCGCATCATTTGCCTCTGAGGCGGGGGCGGCGGGGTCACAGCGGCGCCGTCGGGCACCTGTTCGAGGCTTTCTGCCTGGGGCGCGTCC